>JAGHBT010000088.1 GCA_021160845.1 bacterium
ACTCCATAATCACCATCGGAACGCCTGTAGACAAAACCCGGATTGCCTGACTCCGAATTTTCAAAAAAGAAAAATTCCTTTTTCTGTGTCTTCATCGCCTCGATTGCTTCTTCAACGCTCATATTCTCTAAATTATAAGCAGCTTCTTCAGTCATTTCAATTCCGCTTTCACTTTCAACGCTTTCAGCGCTAATCACAAATTCGCGCGGATATTGTTTATTTGAAACCCGTTTATGATTTTGATGACTGGAATGAAGTTTCCCTATATATTTTTTTATCTGTTTTTCCATATCTTTCCCGCACATATCTATTGAAGTATACATATTATCAGATTCTTCTACAGCTGTAAAACTATGCCCTTGAACATGAATATTAATTTCAGCAATATTCCGCGCCTTCTCTATAGACATTATCACATCGACATACAAAATATTATCGAAATAGCGCTTCAGTTTCCTCATTTTTACTTCAATATGCTCAATAAGATCAGGACTTGCTTTAAAATGTCTTGCAGTTGTTGTCAACTTCATATCAATTTCCTCCTCGCATCATTCATCCGTCTCTGCATAATCCCTTTTTCTAAACTTACTAATATCATTTTGCTGATAAGAGCTTCTAACTAAAGGCCCTGATGTTACCTCCAGAAAACCCATTTCATATCCCTTTTTCTCATACCACATGAATTTCTCCGGAACAATAAAATCTTTTACAGGAATTTGTTTTATCCCAGGACGAAGGTATTGCCCAATCGCTAGAAAATCACACCCTGCTCCTCTAAGATCCTGCATTGTTTCCAGAACATCACCCTCAGATTCTCCTAATCCAAGCATTAACGCAGATTTGGTCATTATCCCCCGTCCCTCTTTTTTCGCTATGGAAAGTATCGAGATGGATCTATCATAATCGGCTCCCTTCCTTACAGTTCCGTAAATGTTTCTAACTGTTTCTATATTGTGAGAAAGAATGTCAGGTTTTGAATAAAGTACAGTCCTTAAAGCGCTAATGTCACCATTAAAATCCGGTATAAGAAGCTCGATTAGCAGTGACTGATCAGCTCTCCTCAACTTTCGGACAACGCATGAATAGATATCGCTTCCCCCGTCGGGAAGATCATCACGAGTAACAGAAGTTATAATTACATGGGTTAGTCCTAATTCCCTAACCGCCGCGACGATCCTTTCGGGTTCATTACTATCGGGCTCAAGCGGCTGCCCACTTTTAACATCACAAAACAAGCAGTTTCTTGTGCAAATATCTCCCATTATCATAAAGGTAACTTTATTTTTTGAGTAGCATTCCGCTCTATTTGGGCAGAGTCCTTCACGGCAGATAGTGTGCAATTCCATTTTTCTTATTACGCGCTCAACATTAGAGCATTCGCTTAGAAGAGGAATCTTCCTTATTAACCAGGAAGGCAATCTTCTGGAGCGTCTAACACTAGTAGAGAGTTTCATTTATCTCTTTTGGCTCCGTCGAAAAATTAACCTTAATACTCTTTTCTATGTCTGGCAGGCAACACGCCAAGTTGCTCTCTGTATTTTGCAACCGTTCTACGAGCTATAATCAATCCATCACTCTTTAGGATATCAGCAATTTTTTGATCACTCAAGGGTTTCTTTACATTTTCCTTTTTTATTATTTGCTCTATCTTCATTTTTGCGCTCCTTGAAGAAATATTCCCCCCGGATTCAGTGCTTAACTTGGCACTGAAGAAAAATTTCAGTCCATAAACACCCCTCGGTGTTTGAACATATTTGCTTGTAGTAACACGACTCACAGTAGATTCATGCATATCTATCTCAACAGCGACTTGCTGCAGAGTTAATGGCCTTAGAGCAATTACACCCTTTTCAAAAAATTTTCGTTGTTTATCAACTATGCATTCCATAACCTTTATCATTGTCCGTCGACGCTGCTCAATAGTCTGAATCAACCATTTAGCGTTCTTAAGACGCTCCTTGATAAAATCCTTTGTTTCAGTGCTGATCTTTGGATTAGTCCTTAATTCATCACGATACGCCTTACTAATTCTCAACTGTGGAACATTGCGTTCGTTCAGAGTAACCACATATTTATCCCCAACCCTATCTATAATAAGATCCGGAATGACATATCTAGGATTATCGGCGAGAATGCTTAATCCTGGCTTTGGATCGAGAGTAGCAATTATCGAAGCCTGAGTCTGAATATCCTTTAGCGAGATTTTCATCTTTTTGCTGATATCAAGATATTTTCTCAGTTTGAATTCTTCAAAGTAATTATTAATGATAATAGCGGCCTTACTGCCTAACATTTCTTTTCTCTCGAGCTGAAGCATCAGGCATTCCTTTATATCCCTGGCACCTACACCCGGAGGATCAAATGTTTGAATAAGCTCCAGAACATTACTAACGACCTCTTCTTCAACATTGAATGTCCTGGCAATATCCTTTAGAGATCCTATCATATAACCAGAATCATCAAAACTACCTATTAAATATTCACCTATCTCAAGCATCTCTTCATCATCAGTTGCAAGACGAAGTTGACTTAACAAATTATCCGAAAAGCTCTGTTTCGCAACCGGGACCCTCTCCATCAAGTCATCCCTGTGCTCGATCTCTTCCCCACCCGTTCCACCCATATTGAATGCAGTTTCAAAAACATCTTCCCACTCAGGATCCTCTTCTTTCTCCCCTTCTTTCTCTCCCTCTGCCTCTTTTACCTCATCCTCATCAAGTTCTTCAATATCATCTACTTCCTCAAGAAGAGGATTTTGAAGAATCTCCTGCTTAAGCACCTGTTGCAATTCCAATGTAGGCATCTGAAGCAGCTTTAATGCCTGTTGTAACCTTGGAGTCATAACAAGGCGTTGATGCATTGCCACACGCATTCCCATCTTCATTTCCATAAATCAGTTATCCTCCATTATAATTTAAAGGCTTCTCCCAAATATATCTCTCTCACCTCAGGGTCAGCCGCCAATTCAGCCGCGTTACCCAAACACTTGATAGTTCCTTCATACATTATGTACGCTCTGTCAGTGATCGATAATGTCTCCCTGACATTATGGTCCGTTATTAATACTCCAATACCCCTTTGACGCAATTTGATAACTATCTCCTGCAGGTCCGCCACTGCAATCGGGTCGATGCCGGCAAACGGTTCATCCAGCAACATAAATGATGGGTTTGTAACTAGGGCTCGCGTCACTTCTACGCGTCGCCTTTCCCCGCCAGACAACTGGTATCCATAATTCTTTCTCAAATGTTTCACGCTAAGTTCATCGAGGAGATTTTCGAGAAGTTCATCCTGCTTATCTGCGGAAAGGGAAAGAGTTTCGATTATGGCTTTAATATTGTCCTCCACTGTCAACCTTCTAAAGATAGAGGGTTCCTGAGGTAAATAACCTATTCCCATCCTCGCTCTCTTGTACATCGGCAAATTAGTAATATCCCTGCCATCAAAAAACACTTTACCCTTTTCAGGCTTAACTATCCCCACCATCATATAGAATGTAGTTGTTTTGCCGGCGCCGTTCGGCCCAAGTAAACCTACAATTTCTCCCCTTTGAACCGAGATTGAAACTTCATTCACAACAAGTTTATTCTGGTATTCCTTAACTAACTTGTATGTCCCAAACCCTTTTTCCTCATCACCAGAGTTGGAAAATTCTTTATTCCTCTGTTCCATTACTCTCCACTTCTCGATTTACCTCTTCATCCGTCTTCTCAACTTCATTAACCAAATCGCCATTAATGTCTCTGACTATATCAAATTCTTTTAACTCCGGATACCCCCAGAAACCGTATCCTGTTGTAACATTATTACCTTTTGTAAATTTTACAAAATCCTCGGTGTGAATTTCATCCCTCTCATGCAGCCACACAAGACTCTCGGTCTCAAGGGTATATCCTTCGGTCGTAGTAACT
>JAGHBT010000085.1 GCA_021160845.1 bacterium
CTTATTTACGGCATCAATATACTGCCGGCTGTTATCGGGAAAAGAAACCGCTTCTTCCCTGTTAAATCCCGTTATAATTACTGAACACCCGTGCCATGACGCGAAGGCTGCCGCGATATTAAGAAAGATTCCGTTTCTGTTTTCCACCCAAACTGAAGATTCATTTTCGTTATCCTCATATACATCCTTTACATTCTTCGAATCAGCGGGGTTTTCCGAAATTGCTTTACCCCCTCCTATCAACGAAGAGGATGAGCCCTCAGCCAGCCAGGGCAACTCCACATATTCCACCCTCAACTCATAGGCCTGCGCGATTTTACTTGCCGCTTCCTTTTCCCTCTTAAGAGCATATTGGTTATAGTCAAAAAAGAGGGCCGTTTGAAGCGCGTACTCCTTCTCGGCAATAGCGAGAGCTACTGTGGAATCCATCCCGCCTGATAAAAGCACTATGGCGTTTTCAAGAGTTTTATCCTTATTTCTCACAGTAACGCACCATATCGGTTGGAGTTTCCCAGAGCTCTATCTCTACCAGCTCGCCGCCGTTAAAATTGACCTTTTCACGGCAAATCCTAAAAATTTCCGCCGCGATATTCTCGGATGTGGGGTTTTTCTTGTCGAAAGGCTCAATTTCATTCAGATTGCGATGATCGAAACGGGATAATAACTCTTTACTAAGAGCCGACCTAAGCTGAAGATAATCTACTGTAATACCGTCATCGCCCAGAGCCGTAAAACGATAATAGGCGCGGACAACCCAATTGTGCCCATGGAGCCTCGCGCAATTACCGGGATAATCCCTCAACAAATGAGAAGCAGAGAACTGAATCTCGGTAGAAACTGTGTAATACGTCTTTTTCCCTTTTTCCATACTACCTTCTATTCTAACCCATTTCACTTACTGCAAGCCATTTATGCAAATTGCAAAAATTATATACGCAAAACCTGCCTTACATCCAACATCCTAACTATAAAGACGAAACTTATCAATGATTAAAACAATTGACGAAATTATGCCCGAATGGAACATATTTCGCATAGATTCATACCGCCGGAAAGATATCTATTAATAGAAAAGGGTTAACATTGTTTTTAACTGAAGAAAAGATCCTGAAAAGGGTATACCAGGACAAGAGCCGAGGAGAACTCGAGAAGGCGCGGAGAAACGCGCAGAGGGGTTACGACAAGTGGCCTGATAATTTTGACATATCGATGGAACTGATTCAACTTTGCCTCGAACTCTCCGATTATCATGAAGCGGTAAAACTGCTTAAATCAACCGTCCGGAAAAACCCCGGCAAAAAGGAAGAACTTCTCCAGTATTCCCAGGAAACATTCTATCAAACAGCAAACCCTCTCCTTGGAAGCTTTATATTAGAAACCCTTATAAGAAAAAAAGATATTGAAAGAACAAGCGATTTTCTCCGAAAGGCATCCGAAGATTATATTGCCGATCTTATTACGCGTTCCAAAACCAAATCCAAGGGATTTATAGACAACGGAAACACAAACACTCCGAAATTTACCGAAAATGAACTCTTGCTTGGCCTTCTGCACATTGAAAAAGGGCAGTTCGAAAACGCCCTCTCCCCTATGCTAAATGTTCTTAATAATTCACCTGAGCATGCTGAAGCAATTGGCGGAGTAATACTCGAAATGAGACGCGAACTCCCCTATTCCGCTCTCCTTGAATATATACTTGGATTGGCGTCAATGCATCTTGGTCACCCCGACAAGGCCGAACAAAGGTTTTTCAAATCCCTGGAACTCGAAAATCCACCCCTCGAGAAAATCCTTGGCCTTACCCAAAAAACAGCGAAGAAATCAGAGAATCAATTGCTGCTAATTGGTGAAGTTCTATTAAGGCTCGGGAGGGAAAAGGATGGCACGGAATCAGTCGAACAATACCTTTTGGAAAAAGAGGAATGGCCGCAAGAAACTGAAGAAAACAGAATAAAACAACTCTTCCCCAGCCATATCGACAGAAAAAAACTTGTTGTTGACAGATTCAATATTTTTCTGGAAGAAAATTACGAGATCCCCAACGCGACATTTCTGCTATGCGATGTACTCTCTGACCTTGGACGTTACAAAGATGCCATAAGCACGCTGGAGAAACTATCGGACGGAACCCAGACCATCACTCCTGAAATTATTTCATGGATCACAAGAAACCGGGACGCGTTTCAAACCGCTCCCGCACAAAGACTCCTGGCAATTCTTAATACAAATATTGAAAAGTACGAAGAGGCACAAAAAGCCTATAGTATGGCAAGTGAAATGGACCCCACCCTAATCCCGGAACTTATCCGTCACATGGAGAATTATATTGAGCAAAAAGGGGAAAATAAGACACTTCTTAAAATTCTAACGGGGCTTTACACAAAAAGCAACAATTCCGAAAGGGCGGAAGAACTCCTTCAGAAACTGAAAGAGGAACACTCCCTCAATAACGCCGAAACCCTTGAAATGACAACTGAAGTCATAAAAAATTGCGGAGCAACCCTGGGCAATGTCCTTTCGGCCATAAAAATAAGTATGAATAACAATGACATCTCGGAAAGCCTTCCATATGTTATAGAATTCTACCGGGAAGCCCCGGAAAAACACCCCGAATTCGCTTCCGAACTCAGGAAAGTCGCCGGGGATAATGTCCGGAACTGGGCCTTTATTTCCGAATTGCTCGGCAAGATGAAAGATGAAACAGATTTCTCAAAACCATTCCAGCTTCTGCATGCGCATTCACACCTTCACTCCGGGGAAATCGAAAAGGCTGTATTTGCCTATGATCAGCTTATGATGTTTGACGAGGATATCAAACTGGATGTTA
Source organism: bacterium (assembly GCA_021160845.1). Taxonomy (GTDB): domain Bacteria; phylum Krumholzibacteriota; class Krumholzibacteriia; order Krumholzibacteriales; family WJIX01; genus JAGHBT01. Next base: position 2,828 of record JAGHBT010000085.1, read on the forward strand.
TTGCCGAATACGAAAAAGTGGTCGCTGATCACTTTGACAATACAACACTCCTCTTGGCTCTTTATCAACTCCATTTCGATGAAGAACAGCTTGTTCTCGCCTCTCATTTCTTGGGTAAAGCGCTCGAATCCGACCCATCCCAAATTAAGGATATAATCACAAGATTTAACAAAATCGTCGATAGGGAACCCTCCAACAAAGAAATATGGGGAGAGTTTCTGCATAGCACTCTCGCTATAAACCACACGAGCCTCGCTCAGGAAATTCTCAGCCGGGCCGTCTCAATCCTTGGCAGAGAAGAAGCCGCCGCACTTCATATCTACGGCGCAAAAATATCCAGAGAAAATAACAAGATCGAGGATTCTCTGAAATGCCTTGCTATGACTCTTACTTCAAAAAACCCCGAATTGAAAGCTATCGAAAAAGAACTGGATGAAATCACAAGAATGGAACCGGAAAATTCTGAAGCGCTATACCTGAAAAGCGAAACATACTTGCGCCTGGGAGAGGAGGAAAAAGCCGTTTCAAGCCTTAAAGAATGCATTGAACTATCTCCAAAATATAATAACAGAATCCTCGAAAGGCTCCAATCAACTCTTCCCGTCAGCGCTAAGCCGTGGCTTATAAACAACCTGCTCGGCTCAATAGCCTGGAAACAGAACCGGCGTGAGGAAGCCCTCGTGCTGCTGTCCAAAGCGCAGAAAGGTTCTGAAGAATCAATAAGAATGCTTGGCCTCGAACTTGAAAAATATCTTGCCGAAGCTAACGAAGATTCCCAGTTGAGAAAACTCTATGCCGAAAATCTGCGTCTCGAAAAAAGATACCCCGAAGCGACAAAGGAAATAGAAAATTTACTTTCCAAAAACCGTGATTTCGCTCCCGAAACAATCGCGTTTCTCAATCTCATCATTGAAGAAGAACCTCTACAGTTCGACGCGAACAGACTTCTGGCGGAGATTTTGATCGAGACCGGAAAACCGGCTGAATCGTTAACCCCTGCTGTCAACACACTCCTATCAAAAAACACCAATCCCGAGCAGGTAGAAGAAAGCGCTGACAGGTTTTACGAATTACATCAAGGAAACAAACAATTCCTGATCGGGTACGCTAATATCAAGGCCCTCGTCAACAAAAAGGATTCAGCCCTGAATTTTTACCGAAGCTCGCTTCAAATAGATCCCGGGAGCGGTAAGGAAATCCTCGCGGGTCTGCGTGAACACAAATGGCCTTCAGATCTAACAGTCAAATCAGAAACATTAACGGCTGATTGTCATATAGCCGCCGGCGAATACGAATGGGCTTTCAAGTCACTTCAAAATTTAGCGACACAGAAGGAGACAGATCCTGCCGAAGTAATTTCAAGAATTAATTCTCTAATTAACAACCAACCGAAAACAGAGTATTTCTCATTCGCCGTCGGAGTACACACCGGAAACAATGATTTTGATAAAGCCGATGAACTTATCAATAACGGTGCATCTGTACTCCCCGGCGGTGACATTGTTGAGCTTAAAATAGAACTTGCCGGGCTTGCCGACAGAAACGGTTTTAAAAAGAGAGCATCCAGACTGTATTCAGAAGTATTGGAAGAGGTCGATGATAAACAATCTATATTAAAACGAATTGAAGAATCCCTGACCTGGGTGGCTGACAAGAAGCTTTCCGATGGAATCACGCAAACAGAAAGTGGGTCAATCGGAGATGAAGAAGCAATAAGCCTTGTCAACACTGCTCTCGACTACGGAAGGCTTGAAATAGCAATGCAGGTAATAACAGGAAACGAACTTTCACAAACCACCAGACTGTTTCTCATGGGAAGGATATACCTGGCTGCTGAAAGGCCCGCGCTGGCAGTGGCGCTCCTTTCCTCTATCTCCGAAGCACCTTCGCTTCCATCCGGCAAGAGAGCTCAAATTCTTTATGCCCTGGGCGCAGCTAGCGAGATTTTACGCGATTATGGCCGTGCCGCATCCTCCTATATAAAAATTCTTGAAATTCACGGAGAATACCTCGACACAAGAAAACGCGCGGAAATGAGCTACACCAACTTTATAAATTCGGAAATAAGTAATGAAACAATGATCCTTGAGAAAACAGGAAGTTTATAAAAATGACACAAATGAAAGGAAACGTCATGAAAATCTGCCCCCTCGTAACTCAAACCACTATACTTGAAGACTATGAAAAAGAATCACTGGTTCTCGAAGCGGAAGAAAATGAAATAACGGACGAAGAAAAGGGAAATAATCTTAACGACCCAGATGATAAAAGCCCTTTTCTTAATCCTGAAATATCCGAACAAACAGAAAATAAATCAGATGAAGAAAACGGGGAGATGTCGGGTCACCCGATTCGTTTCGTGGCAAAATCCTATAAGGGGCAGGTTTCCTGTCTCGGGAAAAGTTGCAGATTCTATGACGATGAAAAAGAGGTATGCCGGTTTGAAGAATTAATGCAAAGTAATCCCTCAAACAGTGAAGATTGGAAAGATGAAATAACATCGTTACAAAACTCTCTGGGTGAATCCCAGGAATCGCATAAAAAGAGCAAAGATGACATCATTGAATTTCTTGAAAAAATGGAAGAAAAGAGCGCCGGGCTGAAAGACAGTATGATTAAAGCCTTCGAGGATAAGGTTAACGAACTGAAAGAATTATTCTCGTCCGCAACTGAAGAAAACAAGGTAATTATTGAATCAATATCTGATATAGTAGCTGAAAGAACGGAGGACCTCGAGGACAAAATTAAAGAGGGAGATAGCACTTTTGAATCGCTCAGAAAGGATGTCGCCGGTTGGAAAGAAACACTGGACAAAAACATCGAATCAATCGAATCAAATATTGGAAAAAATGAAAATCTCGTTAGAGAACTCTCCGTTAATTACACTGAAATTGTAAAAATGGTTGAAAACCAGGAAAAAACATTGGCCAAAGAGGAAAAGAAACACAAGCTTTCAGAGGCAAAACGAATCAATAATACCGGAGTGATGGCTTACCACAACGGGCAATATGAAAAGGCTAAAGAATTGTTCAACAAAGCCATCACGCTCGATTCCACATTCACAGAGGCGTATAACAACCTTGGATTGACATATACGGAGACAGGTGAAGAGACAAAAGCCACAGAGGCATTCAAAAAGGCGATAGAACTCAATCCCGATCTGTCAACAACCTATAACAATCTTGGATACGCCTTCTATCGGCTCGAATCCTATTCGGAAGCTATCGAAATGTACAATGAAGCAATAAGCAAAAGCAAAGATAACAGCTCGGCCTATACAAACCTGGGGAACGCCTATTACAAACTGGATAAAATCGAAGAAGCGCTTGAAGCGTGGGAAAAGGCGGTCGAAATCGATCCAGCTAATGAAAAAGCCCAGCGGAATCTTAAACGCTTTCATTCGGAAGAAGGAAAAATTAATGAAGCATCTTCTGTAGGATAGTATGGGAGGTCTAAACTCTTCCGTAACAAATACAAGGCGTATGCCCTTTCAAGGAGGTATTTATATATACCTCCTTTTTTTACCTCCCTTGACTGATTTTTTTTACTCTTACCGCTTGAATACCCTTAAACTTTTCCTCCAGTTCATACTCTACTTTTTCATTTTCACTTAAGGTTCTGAACCCGCTGCCTATAATATCGGAATAATGCACATAAATATTTTCCCCATCTTCCTGTCTTATAAACCCGTACCCTTTGTTTTCATTAAACCACTTAACCTTGCCTCGCCTCACTGCCGCGCTTCCCCCTTTCAGTATAACTGAATATATCCTATCGAATTCGATCTTGTAGTGCCCATTATACCAGAAAACAGCTTTAATGATCAAGATTTAAGAATAATTGAGTTTTCACAGATTTAAGGGAAGAAAATCCGCCGGCAGAAATAGGGGAGCATAGCATTTGTTTAAATAAGCAATTTGTCCCTCTATTAATTCCTCCATTGTATTGGCATTGTTCTTGCGAATATTACATAAAAAAAGGTATGCCTTAACCTGATAATAATATGCATAGATTACAGATACCATATAATAGCGTCATCTTTACTCCGATTGATTTCGAAGAGGGCAAATTTAACTCAATTCTTCGTAAACTACTCATTAGAAGCCTAGATCATCCGTTAATACTTGAGGTTTTCAACAACCAAATCCAGTATCTTGTATTTATTCGTGACGGCCAGCTATACTGGACAGGAACCCATACAATCGACGGGTTTGGCAAAATCAGTATAAAAGATTTTTTCATCAAACTCAGGAGGACTCAATTCCCACGGGTTGTCGCTTATGACACAAATCTCGTTCTTTTTCATTCTCTTCTTGTCTGCATGCAAAAAGAGACTGAACTGAAGGTTAGTTCAACTCTTGTCGATCTCGAAGAACTTCTTGATAAAACGGCATCCGAAAAAAAGGATAGCCTTATCATCGCTTATCAACCCGGTAACCTGATATTGCTGAGGTATAAAGATTCCGAACCTGTAGCCTGTTACAAGAATTACTGCGGAAACAAACCTTCTGAAGAAAATGCCCGGGAAGAATTTCTCGTTTCCACATATACTCATTCAACACACAGACCATTCGAAATCATGCTGTATACCGATCTTGTTGTTGAAAGGGCTAAGGATTCACGCCCAATACCGAAAGAAAACCTCGATGATATTTCAGCATTCTATCTAAGCCAGCCGCCAAAACTAGTCGTTAAGCTCAAGAACCGTCCTTTAAAAACATATCAATTCGTTGGTAAAACGTTAACGATAGGACGGCTGCCGGAAAATGATATAGTGATAGATAACCTGAGTGTTTCGAGAAAACACGCTGTTATATCAACCTCGAAAACGGGTTATATATTGAAGGACCTTGAAAGCAAAAACAAAACCTATCTCAACGGCAAAGAGATTGAAACATCAAAATTAAAAAACGGGGATACTATCACTATCGGTAAATATCAGATCGTTTTTAAGATTCCAACACCGGTAACAACTGCCGGTGAGCAAATGGATCAAACAGTCGTTATTCCAAACTACCACTCAAAATCAGATAAATTAGATATCGACTTTTCCTCCGTCTCCAAAGCGCCGGCAAGATTACTACAGCTATCAAACCAGAAAGAACACATTCTCTCTAAGGAAAAAACAACAATTGGAAAAAGGAAAGCCGCCGACATCCGCTTCTCTGGAATATTTATTCCCAGAATAAAAGTTGAAATAAATAGAATTAAGGACGATTATACAATTAAAAAGATAAAAGGGAAAAAGGGTGTTATAGTAAATGGTGAGATAATTGAAGAAAAGATACTGGAAGAAGAGGATTTAATAGCTATCGGCTCCGAAGAATTCGTTTTTAAAATTTGAGAAGGAGGCTTGCATGAAATACCTAATTTTTTCAGACATTCACGGAAACCTTGAATCGCTTGAAAAGATTTTAGGTTATGCAGAGGGAATTCATCCGGATTTAATAGTCTCACTCGGTGATGTTGTCGGATATGGCGCGGATCCCGGCAAATGCGTGGAACTAGTTGAAAAATACGCTCAGGTTAAAATCTGCGGCAACCACGATATGGCCGCCACCGGACTTTTATCGAGTTCCGGGTTTAATGAAACCGCTCAAAAGGCGATCAGATGGACAACTAACAACCTGAACGAAGAACAACTGGAAGCTCTAAAAAATTGTGAATCAATTTTCCATCACGAAGATTGCTTATTCGCGCATGCCTCACCACTCTCCCCCCTCAACTGGGAATATATATACAACATTTCTCAGGTAACAAAAATCTTCGAAAATTCAAATGAAAAATTTATCTTTATCGGACATACTCATATTCCCGCAATTATAAGCTATAATGAAACAGAAGGCGCGAAAACGCTTCAACACACACTGATCAATATCGATCAGGAAAAACGTTACTTAATAAACACCGGGAGCGTCGGACAACCCCGTGACGGAATAAACGAGGCCTGCTTTACAATACTTGATACCACCGAAGGAACAATAGATCAGAGAAGAACCAAATACAATTTTACACTCGCTCAGGAAAAGATACTGGCCGCCGGACTCCCTGAAACTCTCGCCAGCAGACTGGAGACCGCGAAATAACATGAACAGGCATAATTACCAAATACTAAATACTATCGCCACAGGCAGCACGGCTGTGCTGTACAAGGCTATTCAAACCTCCCTTGACAGAAAAGTTGTTATAAAAAAACTGCACACCCATCTGA
>JAGHBT010000169.1 GCA_021160845.1 bacterium
ATCATGCAATGCCGCCTAACATATAGGATTGTATCCGGAATCCTATATACATAGCCATTATATTCGGAGAGTTGAGAAGAGGCAAGTATTTATAAGTAAATCTAAGGGCTAAAGATTTCGGATACAATTTGTTGTGCTGAGCCGCTTTGCTATGGGTATTGTATTGATCTCCATACCGGCGATGGATAGGAACAATGGGCTGGTCTGGCCCAGGATTAATGTGGCATATAGAGCAATGAAGGATTGGAGAGTGTTTTTAGAGAGTTGAATAGTAATTTTCAAGGGAGAAGGCTGGTAATGTAGAGCAAAAAGGACAGAGCTATCCTGCGGATTTTCTGCGGTGTAGTTATTAGAATACGAGAAGTAACGCATAATTTATCCTCTAAGAAGTATCGAACATCAAATAACAGGGAATTTCTTTATTTTTCTTTGGCTGTTTCGGGATTGCTTCAACGCGGATCATATAACCTTTTCCACAAACGGGGCATATTGGTTTAGATTTATCCTGTTCCTGCTCGTTTGTGATCTTTACCGGTGTGCTATCGAGGCAGGCTGTACCGAGGTAACTTCTGCACAGCGCCAGGTTTTCTTTTCTACCCCGGTTAGCCAACAGTCCATAATGGCGGATACGCATAAATCTTTTAGGCAGGACATGAAGAAGGAACCGCCGTATGAACTCGGTAGCTTGAAGGGTTATGGTTCGTTTACTGTCCTGCCGGCTGTAATCTTTGTAGCGGAAAGTTACTTTGCCATCCCGGAGCGATAACAGGCGGCGATTCGATATTGCCACACGATGAGTGTAACGCGCCAGATATTTAAGTACCTGTTCGGGGCTGCCAAAAGGGGGTTTGGCATAGACGACCCAATCGTTTTTTTCTAAGTTTTTGATAAAATCTCTCCAGCGACGGGATTGCGAGAGAGTTCTCAATTGACCATGGAGGGATAGCTTTTCTTCCCTGAAGGATTTTTTGAGGTAGAAGAGAAACTTCTTTCTAAAGAGCGAGCTTAGCACACGAACCGGCAGGAAAAATCCCTTCCGGGAAGATATCCAACGAGTCTGATCGAGAGAGAGCCCACCGCCGGGAACAACAACATGCACGCGGGGATGGTAAATAAGTGTCTGCCCCCATGTATGCAGGATCATATGAAAACCGATTTTGGCTCCCAGATGCTTCGGGTCCCCGGCGATCGTAAGCAGAGTCTCTGACGCAGCCCGAAACAGGATGCCGTAGATAAGGCGTTTGTTCTGAAGAGCCAAAGAGCCAAGTTCATGAGGAAGGGTGAAGACCACATGGAAATACGGCACATTGAGCAAATCCGCCTCTCTTGCTTCAAGCCATTGTGCTTGAGCTGCGCCCTGACATTTTGGACAATGGCGATTACGGCATGAGTTGTATGAGATGACCTCATGACCGCACTTGTCGCACTGATCCTTGTGGCCTCCGAGAGCTGCGGTGCGGCAAAGAGAGATATCTTTCATCACTCGTCTTTGACTCAGTGAGGTAGAACTGCCGTAAGTTTTAAAATAGCGAGAACCGCACTCCCGGATAACATCAGCCACCTCAGGCCAATGATCCTTCACGACTGCTTCTGTTTATTCTCGATAGCCCCGAGTAAATCCAACTCGCATTCAGGTGCACCAAAGCTATTTCTGGCCACATGAAGGTATATCGCAGTTGTTTTTAGGCTCCTGTGACCAAGCAAAATTTGAATAGTTCTAAGATCAACGCCACTTTCCAGAAGATGAGTGGCAAAGCAGTGCCGCATGGTATGAGTTGTAACTCGCTTTGACAAACCTGCTCTCTTACATGCCGGCCTGCAGACTGTTTGTATCGTCCTCTGTGTAAGTTGATTCTCAGGGTTTTTTCCCTGAAAAAGCCATTTGCTCGGCCTGTAAGTTCTCCAATAATCCCTTAGTATATCAAGCAAACTCTCTGACAGCGGTACGTAACGATCCCTTTTGCTTTTACACTTTGATATTCTCACAACCTTTCTTTTACCATCAATATCACTAACTCTTAGACCGAGGGCTTCGGATAACCTCATCCCTAATCCGTACATCGTCTGAAATGCAGTTCGGTGCTTGATGTTCTTTATAGCGGCAAAAAAAGACGAAAGCTCCTTGGGACTCAGTACAACTGGCAGTTTCTTTTCCCCCTTCGGGTACGGAATGTTTTTAATCATCCAGTCCTTATCAAGGGTTGTGCGATAAAGAAAACGCAACGCACATACGTTCTGATTAAAAAGTGACCATGAGACTTTCCTTTCTTCCACAAGGTATCTCTGATAATCTCTAATGTGTTCCTGCTCTAAAAAATCCGGTGAAGTACCTGAATACTTTGCAAAAGATGCAACGCAGTGAATGTAAATCTTGACTGTATTTGGAGAATAATTACGAATACGCATGTCTTCGATCATCCGTTGGCGCAATAAGGTCATCTCCGACTCCTTTCACGTAAAAAGTAAATACGAGAATCTGATACAAGACTTTCTTGCATCACGTTAGAAGTCGTTATTTTAATAGCGGAAGTTATGCTTCTAAAGAAAGTTTATTGAAAAGAATTATAGAATGAAATACCATAGGGAATATGTACTGCCGCGAAGCGGCTTAGTTCAACAAGAGCATTCCCGCAAAGCCGCGGGGCGCGC
>JAGHBT010000257.1 GCA_021160845.1 bacterium
AGCCATGGTAATATTTATTGCCTTGATTCCTGATATGGCGGATGCGAGATCCCGAAATGAGGACGATTGGATTGGGAAGCTCAAAGAAATGGAAAAGATATGGGTTTTCGATGGATCGGGTATTCATAATGTGGGGAATCTTCAGTTACATGTTACAAATTGGGGTTGTTTTGGCTCCTATCCTGGTTCAAACTGGCCGACACGTGATTTTCCTTCCGCTCAATGGCCGGCTAATAGCGGGGTAGAATATCTTTATATCGCAGGGTTGTGGGTTGGAGCGAAAATGGGGGGGATGGCTGCTGTTTCCACAGCTGCGTATGAAACAGAGTTCCAACCGCCGGGTTATAGCTCTCCGGATGGTGGAATCGCGATAATTTATCAAGCTAATTCGAGCTCGGTGGGGGGTTCCAGGTTTCCTCGTTCTGCCGATGATGATAAAGATGGTTTGATAGATGAGGATTGTCTGGATGGCAAAGATAATGATGGCGACGGGAAAATCGATGAGGATTTTGCGGGAATAAGTAATCAGATGTTCGCAACATGGTATACTGACGATCAGGAAAGTGCCACAAGTACGTTTCCTGATCATGTTCCTCTTGGGCTTTATGTACATCAGGAGAGTTATCAATGGGAGGACGAAGATTATAGTAATTTTGTAGGGATAGATTATAAAATTATTCATTACACTGGAACTACCAGCCTCGATAATGTCTATTTGGGGTTCTTTGCGGATGGGGATGCGGGGGATCTAGAGACAGATAACTACTGGAAGGATGATTGCACCGGACATTGGCATGGCGTTAGGTGTACAAAGAAGGGTGATACGCCCTATCCGGTTGTTGTTGATGTTGCCTATTTCTACGATAAGGATGGTGATGAAGGAACTGTTTTGGGATATTTGGGTATTGTGTTTCTAGGACATAAGACGGACCCCACTGGAATCACGGCTCCAAAGGTAGTGGGACTAACTTCTTATCAGGCTTTTTCGGGTTCTCAGCCATTTGAAGATGGAGGGGATCCCTCAAAGGATTCCGAACGTTATCAACTTATGAGCGCGAATCAGATGGATAAAAACCAGGAGGTACCCCGAGATTATCGAATGATGATGGCAACCGGACCGTTTGATGCGTTAATGCCCGGAGATACTTTGACACTTAGGGTGGCAGTCGCCATTGGAGCTGGGTTGGGCGGAATGCTAACTTCAGCCGCCAGCGCCGAAGTTACATATGAAGGAAACTGGTTTGATATGGATGGAGATCCTCTAACAGGTATAGATGGTAGGGAAAGTCGGGTACCAGGCCCAATAACCATAGATCCGGATACCTGTGATGATGTTTCAGAGTCCGTGTCGGCAGGTAAGGATGGATATGTTTGGGTTAATATGGATTGTGCAAAAGAGGATTGGTTGTGGGAAGAAGGGCAAAGGTTGGGTTGCACCTCCGGTAATAAAGAAGATTATATGACTGGTACTGAAAGTAAGTCTCATTGTGGTAGGGAGACACAGATAATATGGCTAGTCGGGACAGCTCCGCCACCTCCAAATATGAGGATCGTTCCCGGACACAATAAAACAACTCTGTACTGGGATAATTTTAGTGAGGAAGCGCTCGATGTAAGCACACTTGATAAAGACTTTGCCGGATTCCGTGTGTGGCGTGCGGATGGGTGGCATCGTCCAATTGGAACAACAGAATCCAGCGGTCCTTCCAAGGAATTATGGAAATTGATATTAGAAAGAGATTACGGGGACGATGGATATGGACAGGACAGGGAATATCGTATGCCTCCTGAGGAAGGCGGATTGTTATATGAACCTCTGCAGAATTTAGATAACGATAACAATGATAAGGAAAAATTCATCAATATGTTTGAAGAGAATTTGTATTATTTTCCTCTAGATCCGGTTCCATGCCCTCCGGGGTTGTCTATGGAGGAATGCGACACTCTCGAGGCCCTTGCCAGATACAATCTAAACTTTAGTGGTGGTAAAAGATATTATAAGTATATAGATACAGAAGTGAAAAACGGGATGTATTATTTTTACTCTGTCACAGCGTTTGATTATACGGATAAATATGGGGAAGCATCCAGCAACTTTATGCTTACAACGCCTCTTTCCAAGTTTGGTTCAGAAAACGATACCGGTCCCAACCGTATATTTGTAGTGCCTAATCCGGTAACCAAGGAGTCAGTAGCGCCTTGGAAACTTGGGAAGAATATGGATGATCCGTCCGGAGTTAAACTTGAATTTCGGAGGCTTCCTAACTGTGAGAGTACAATTAGAATTTATACATTAGCGGGAGATCTTGTTGAGACAATTTTGCATGATGGGAAGAGTGGAACTGCTGCTTGGGACCTTATCTCCAGAAATGGGCAGGAAGTAACAAGTGGGATTTACCTGTATTCCGTGGAACCCCATAACACAAATTACGATTCATTTGTTGGAAAGTTTGTAATTATCAAATAAATGCCCTTTTAGGAGGTCTGGCAATGAAAGGCAACAAACATTTATTTACCGGGATTGCGTTGTTTGTTACTATTCTGGCGGCGTTTCCCTTAATTGTGTATGGGACTTCACCATTCGAAAAAGTTGGAACCTACTCTGCCCAATTTCTCAAGCTTGGAGTGTCAGCTCGCGCGACTGGTATGGGTAGCGCGTTTACAGCTATAGCGGATGATGCATCCGCTCTCTATTGGAATCCTGCCGGCCTTGTTGAATTGGAGCGGACCGAAGTAACCTTGAATTCAGTGTCGTGGCCGGCTGATATAGATCTCTATTTTGTTGGCACGGTTTTCAAAACACCCTATATTCCTGGAACCATTGGAATTTCGGTAAGGGCGTTAACTCTGGATCCTCAGATTGTGAGAACGATTTACAGACCTGAAGGTACGAATAGGTATTTTGATGCGGGGTCAATGTCTTATGGTTTATCATATGCGAAGTATTTTACAGATAGGTTTTCTGCTGGATTTACAGCACATTTTCTTCATATGGGGCTTGCCGAAAGAAGCGTCGAATCGTGGGCTTTTGATTTCGGTCTTCTTTACAGGATTGGTATTCGTGGTATGACCTTGGGAATGATGGTTCAGAGTCTTGGTAGTGAGTTTAACTTCGACGAGCGTTCTTCAAAGTTGCCAACGGTGTTCCGCGTTGGTCTTTCTGTAGACCTTTTGAGGCAGGGGGCTAATATTCTAATTGCTTCTTCGGAATTTTCACATCCTTCAGATAATGCCGAGAGGATGAATGTTGGGGCGGAATATTCATTTAATCAGTTTTTCTTTGTTCGTGGAGGATACAATATCAATTATGACAGCCAGGGGCTAGCCTGGGGAGTCGGATTCAAGATAGATTCCAGCCAAACTTCCGATATTAAATTTGACTATTCATGGCAGGATCTGAGTGATCTTGGTTATTGTAACAGGGTAACTTTAGGTTTTAGTTATTGATAATTGCCTAACTTTGGTTTTGTAACAATCGCAGTGGAAGTGGAAAGTGTTTGAAGTATCAGTTAATTTACGAGTGTTTGCTCAGAATGATTTTTGGTTGACAATGTTGAATATATAGCGTATTTTGATTCAGTTATTGAGGTTGAATTAACTTGGATTTTACCTTAGTGTTAGCACTTAAATTTATTAACTGCTAAGATTAAAAAGTAGAATTTTATTAATGTTGTTAAGCAAGGGTAACTTTGCGAGCTAACTGTAGTTTACAGAAGGAGCTAGGAGTATGAGAAGTATGCATGTGGCAAAAGTAATCTTGTTTGTTGTAATTCCGGTTTTTCTGGCTATTGTTCCTATTGCCTTGTATTCTCAGGACGGACAAGAAGAAGTTAGCGCTGAGGTAACCATGCAGTCCGAGATGGATTCTTTGGCTACTGCTAAAGATGATTCTGCTGTTGTAGCCCAAGACCTTGCTGATATGGCTGAGAGAAAAAAACTGGGACCGGTTCTTTATAAACTGAGAAATAGTGGGATTGGAGAGAAATATGCCAAGGGAGGCATTTTTATGCATTTGCTCCTTCTGGCATCTATAATTGGTCTTGTTTTTATAATTGAAAGATTTGTAACTCTTTCCAGGGCTCGTGTTAATGTTCGGCGCCTTATGAACAATGTTGTAGATGCTATGCATTCTGAAGGAGTTGAGGGGGCTATGCGGGTCTGCGAAGGAACCAAGGGTCCGATTGCCGCGGTTATGCATGCAGGGCTTCTGCGTAGTGACCGTGGACCTGACGCTGTTAAAGAGGCTATTGAAACATCTGGGAGTATCGAAACTTCGTTTCTTGAGAGAGGATTGGTAGCGATTGCTACAGTAGCCCAGGTAGCGCCGCTTCTTGGATTTCTTGGTACGGTATCGGGTATGATAAGCGCGTTTGCTTCAATTGCCGCGGCAGAACAAGTTAGCGCCAAAGTTGTCGCGTCCGGTATTGAAGAGGCATTGATTACAACTGCAACGGGTCTTATAATTGCTATACCTGCGAGTATAGGTCATTCATATTTTGTTTCGCAGATTGATCGTTTTGTTCTGGAAATGGAAGAAGCTTCCGCTGAACTTGTTAATGAGCTTATCGAAAGCGGAAAGACTCAAGCATAATCGGGGTTTGATAGAATGATTAAGAAGACAAGTAAGGTTACTTCAGAGTTTAGCACTTCTTCTATGTCGGATATTAATTTCCTTCTTCTTATATTTTTTCTTGTTACCACGATGTTTGCCATCGACCAGGGTTTGCCTATGTCTCTTCCGGGTGAGAGCTCGAATACGGTAAAGCTCAAAAGCGATGATGTTCTTAAGATAATGGCTTTTTCCAATGGGGCTATTGAAGTAAAGGGGAAAGGGCCTATGCTTTGAACGAGATAGAAGAATTTGTGAGAGCCAAGTTGCTTGTGAATCCTGAGTTGGTAATAGTTATTGAGACACACCCTGAGGCTGAGTACAGTATTATGATTGATATTCTGGATGAACTTCGAAATGCTGATGCTAAAAAGATTTCATTGAAAACTATGAAACTGGGACAATAGAGGGGAATCCGTTTTGAAGATAGGAAAAAAACAAGGTGTTCAGAGCAGTATCCCAACCGGTTCGATGGCCGATATAATATTCTTGCTTCTTATTTTCTTCATGGTTACAACGATTTTTAAAATGGAAACAGGATTGCCGATCAGTTTGCCTCGGGCGGAATCCGGGGGAGAATTAGAGAGGGAGAGGCTGATTAATATATGGGCCGACAGATTTAACAGAATCAGTATAAACGATAAATTATTGCATGTTGATGATATTGACAAGGTCATTGCAGCAAGGCTTGAAGAAAACCCAAGTCTTATTGTCGCCTTTAAAGTTGATCGCTTTGTCAGGTATAGGTTGGTTTCTGATATTATTGATCAACTTAAACATGCTAACGCTATTAATGTAACATTTGTTTCTGTTGGAGAAGACTAATTAAGGAGACAAACTGTGGCAACAATAGCATTAGAAAATGTTAAGTTTAAGAACGGGTATTCAAGTTACCTGCGTAATGCATTGTATGTCACAATAGTAATTCATTTTCTAGGGTTTTTATTCAGTCCTCAATTCGAGTTTACGCCATATGTACTGGAAGAAAAGGAATTTATCGCAATTGAAACTGCTGATGATTTTGTGCTCCCTCCTCCCCCAAAGGAAGTTAGTCAACCTGTGATTCCAATGGCTGCCGAGGAGGGTGAAGAAGCTCAGGATGCTGCTGATGTAGCGCCTACAAGCTTTGATCAAATTGACAATCTTCCGCCTCCGCCGCCTCCAAAGGCTGATAAAATGAGTAAGTTTTTTGCGTTTGATGAACCGCCGGTGTTGATTAAGATGGTTTCTCCAAGATATCCGGAGCTTGCGAGGCTGGCGGGTATTGAAGGGGCGGTTACATTAAGAGTACTTGTTAGTGAAAAGGGGGCTGTCATAAGTGTATCTGTTCTGCATTCTGATGTTACTCCGGCGATGGACAATGCAGCAATAGCCGCGATCAGGAAATTTAGATTCAAACCGGCTAGGCAAAGAATGAAACCGGTAAAGGCTTTTATGGCGATCCCGATCGTTTTCAGACTACATTAGAAATCGGATCTATGTTAGTTATCAGGCAAAATTGAGAGTCAACCCGGTAATAATACCGGGTTTTTTTATGGTTGTGGAAATGTGCAGAAAGTTTATTTGTGAAAGTAAGAAAATTGATGATTTGT
The DNA here is from genome assembly GCA_021160845.1 of bacterium. GTDB lineage: Bacteria > Krumholzibacteriota > Krumholzibacteriia > Krumholzibacteriales > WJIX01 > JAGHBT01. Next base: position 6,202 of record JAGHBT010000257.1, read on the forward strand.
GATATCTTATCGATATTTAATGTAACTAATTTGTGTATGGAGTCGTATAATGATATACAACATCGGCTTTCGGCAGTGTTGCGTATGGTTATGGGGGTAGTTGGTATGTTGTTGCCGCTCAATAATCATCTATATGCTGTTGATTTTCGGCAATATTGAGAAACGCCATGTTTTTTTATATTTCAATCATCAGTTTGTAAGTTTAGAATTTAGAAACAGATGGAAAGAGAGTGGATATGGAACGAATTTTGTTTTTTAATGGGAAGATCGTATCAATATTTCTTTTAATTTTGGCTATATCTCTTGGAGGAGTTTATGCTACTGAAGTCGAGACATTGTCTCTCGATGAATGTATAAA
>JAGHBT010000304.1 GCA_021160845.1 bacterium
CTACGAGAACTTGTTGGACGTTTTAAGATAATCTAGCTTTTTTCTAATTTAAAAGATGGATACCTTCCAAAATAATTTTAATACATCATTGATTAGTTTGTGGTCTGTGCTGCATGGCTGCGGTTAAAATTATAGTGATATCTTGACTATATTTATTAAAAGAATTATAATACTGCAAAAGAAATAGAAACTTTTTGATTCTATTTTGTAACCTTCGGGGCGGGGTGAGATTCCCTACCGGCGGTGAAAGCCCGCGAATGGGCGAAAGCTCATCGATTCGGTGAAATTCCGAAGCCGACAGTAATAGTCTGGATGGGAGAAGGTATATGCTACGGTTTTTGTGATGCCCTGCTTGCAAATTGTAAGTATCCCTTCCCCGAAAATATAAATGACTTTTTAGAATCAGATAACTCTGGAGATTTTCTTATTGAATCCTGATGAACTATATATTGAAAGAGCTATTGAGCTTGCAAAAAAAGGCATCGGGAAGACTTTTCCAAATCCTAATGTCGGCGCTGTTATTGTTTCAGAAGGTAAGATTGTCGGAGAAGGGTATCACCGGAAAAAGGGAGAACCGCATGCTGAAGTTGAGGCTATTAATGATGCAGGCGTGAAGGCTCGTGGAGCTACTATCTATCTTAATCTTGAACCATGTTGTCATTACGGTGCAACGCCACCATGTACTGATCGAATAATTGAAGCCGGTATCAAGCGGGTTGTATTTAGTATATATGATCCGGATAGCAGGGTCAGGGGGAAGGGCGCTCAAATTCTAAGGGAAAACAGGATTGAAGTGAAGACTGGTGTGAAAGCATGGGAGGCCTTTCAATTGAACCTTCCTTTCATTCATAAATGTGAAACCAACAGGACTTTGATTATTTTAAAGGTAGCGCTGACACTTGATGGAAGAATAACTCTTGATACGGGTGGTTGGTTTACGTCAAAAGAATCAAGAGGGTATGTTCATTATTTGAGGGCTTTAAGCGATGCTGTTGCTATAGGGATCGGGACGGTAAAGACTGATTCCCCCGTTTTGGACAGGCGTTTCTTTGAGCGGGAATTGCCAGCGCCGGTCAGGGTTGTTTTTGATTCTAATCTTGATTTCCCCCCGGACAGCCTATGGTTTAAAGATGGTAAAAGGGTTATGATTTACTGCGCGGAAAACGCGGACAAACACTCGATGACTCTTCTGAAAAAAGCTGGAGCCGAAGTTATTGCTTTGCCTGAAAATAACGGAGGCATAGATCTCGGGCGATGGGTTGATGATATTGGAGAAAGGGGCGTTTCCTCAGTACTTATCGAGGGTGGCGCGCGAATAGCAACCTCTTTCTTGAAGGAGGGGCTTGTTGATAGAATGGTTCTCTTTTTCGCTCCTCGTATTTCAGGAAAGAATGGATTATCTTGGTTTCAGGATGAGGTCGAGCCGGACTGGATAAAACATGGAGGATTGAAATCCAGCCATGTTTCTCTGTCAGGAAATGATATTATGGCGGTTTATGATAGTCTCGTAGTTAAAGGGTATTTCGAAAGATTGGCGAGGGATTAAGTTGTTTTCAGGGTTGATTCAGGAAGTTGGAAAGGTTGTTTCTTTACGCAGGCACTCACGCGGTGCGAAACTTTGTGTAGAAACGAACAAAGATGCTGTTATTGGAGAAAGTATCGCGGTAAATGGGGTATGCCTGACGGTAAGTCAGGTCGAGAAAGATTGCTTTACATGTGATCTTCTGCCAGAAAGTCTCGGGGTTACGAATCTTGGCGAACTAAAACCCGGCTCACGTGTTAATATGGAGTATGCCCTTTTAGTGGGAGATAAAATTGGAGGGCATATTGTTAATGGACATGTGGATGGGGTCGGCATTGTAAGAAAGATTTCGAAAAGTCCTTATTCTCTAAGCATTGAATTGGGGAAAGATCTATTTGATTATATTGTACCAAAAGCTTCTGTTGCTGTTGATGGAATCAGTTTGACCATCGGCCCAAAACCGGTTGATGGGTATTTTAATGTTTTTATTATTCCGCATACATGGGAGAATACGAATCTGAGATTTGTTCGCCCCGGATATAGAGCAAATATAGAGATTGATATTCTTGCCAGATATGTAATGGAATTTGTTGGTAAATTAAAATAGCAAAATAGGATATAAGAACAGCGGGGTAAAACATTATGAGTATCTTTTGTTCGATTGAAGAAGCTCTCGAAGAAATACGAAAAGGCAGGATGTTGATAGTCGTTGACGACGAAAACAGGGAAAATGAAGGGGACATAGTAATGGCGGCGGAAAAGGTTGATGCCGATGATGTGAATTTTATAGCACATTACGCTCGTGGTTTGATTTGTGTTTCATTAATGAAAGAGCGTGCCGATGAATTGCAGCTTGAAATGATGGTTAAGGAGAATACTGCAAGAATGGGAACGTCGTTTACGGTATCGGTTGACGCTAAAGATAATACTACTACTGGAATTTCAGCTTTTGACAGAGCGACTACAATCAAGGCTCTTGTTGATCCTGATACCAAGCCCGAGGATCTGGCCAGACCCGGGCATATATTCCCTCTGAAAGCGGTAAAAGGAGGAGTTCTGCGTCGTGCCGGACATACTGAGGCATCGGTTGATTTTGCCAGACTTGCCGGGCTTCAACCTGCGGGGGTTTTGTGTGAAATTATGGCGCAGGATGGTACAATGGCCACTAGATTCGAACTCGTTAAATTAGCCAAGAGGTTTAATCTGAAGATTGCTACAATAACTGATTTGATCGAGTACCGCAGGCGGAAAGAAAAATTGGTAAGAATGAGCGCTAGAGCTTCACTTCCCACTAGGTACGGGGAATTCCAACTCTACGCGTATGAAAATACCCTTGACGAATCTGTAAGTATTGCTCTGGTTATGGGATCGCTTGAAAAGAGTGAAAGTGCGCTTGTGAGGGTGCATTCTCAATGTCTTACGGGTGATGTATTCGGATCCCTTCGATGTGATTGCGGAAGTCAACTAAGTAAAGCATTGGAGATGATAGCAGAAGAGGGAAATGGCGTGTTTCTTTATATGCAACAGGAAGGGCGCGGGATAGGATTGCTGAACAAGGTCCGCGCGTACGCGTTGCAGGACATAGGCAGAGACACAGTGGAAGCGAATGTTGAACTGGGCTTCCCAGCCGATTTGCGCGATTATGGGATAGGAGCCCAGATACTGGTTGATCTTGGTCTGCACAAAATAAGACTTCTGACGAATAATCCAAAGAAAATTATTGGATTGAGAGCCTATGGACTTGAGGTAACTGAAAGGGTTCCGATCGAAATTCCTCCAAACAAGAGAAACATAAAATATCTTTCATGCAAGAGAGACAAGCTTGGACACATCTTAGATGGTCTTAGAGAGAGTGAAGAATGGAAGACTCTGGAAAAAATTAACGGAAAGGAGAAATAAATGGTTGTCGAGAAATCAGGAAATCTTATAGGGAAGGGTAGGAGTTTTGCGATTGTGCTCGGTCGTTTTAATGAACTTGTTACCGAAAAACTGTTTGAAGGGGCTTTGGATTGTCTCCAGAGGCATGGTGTTGAAAAGGAAAATATTACGGTATATCGTGTTCCGGGTTCTTTTGAAATTCCGCAGGCTGCGAAACGCCTTGCCGCTACGAATATCGATGGTATTGTTTGCGTGGGAGCTTTAATAAGGGGGGACACTCCTCATTTTGACTTGCTTGCCAGCCAAGTGACAAAGGATATTTCAAATGTAGCTCTAACATCCGGAATGCCGGTGTCATTTGGTATAATTACAGCTGACACACAGGAGCAAGCTCTCGAACGCGCGGGCAGCAAGGCGGGTAATAAGGGTTGGCAGGCCGCTATGTCGGTACTTGAAATGGCAAACCTCTTTGACGAAATGGGATAAAAGGTGTTGATGTGAGTAGAAGGAGAAAGGCCCGGGAAATAGCGCTTCAGACATTGTATGCTGTAGAATTGTCGTCTTCCGACTGGGAAAAAGCACTCGAGGAAAATGTTTCAAGACGTCATTCTACCGGTGAATCTGTGGAGTACGCTGAGGCCATAATTAAGCGAGTTGTCGAGGATCCCGAAAAGTTGAATTCGATGATTGAAGATACACTCGAGAACTGGGATATTGATAGGATATCAATCATAGATCTTTTGATACTAAAAATTGCTCTTGTTGAGCTAATTTATTTCCCGTCAACTCCAAAGAGTGTTATAATCAATGAAGCAATTGAAGTGGCACATCTCTTCAGTTCAAAAAATGCCGGGGGTTTTGTAAACGGAGTCCTGGACAAACTTTCCAGAAGGGTTCGAGACTGATTCGCTCGGAAAACCGAATTCATTCAGGCTAAGTTGACAAAATATTGTTACCTTTTAGGAAAGCTAAGGTGCGTTTCATGGGTTTGCAGAAACGCGGATGGGTATATGGGTAATAACAGATGTTTAGAAAGTACAGTTCTGAAAAAAAGCACTGGAACAATTTTTGGGAAAAGTCACCCGATGTTGAACAGATTTATGACAATGAAGAAAGAGTCAGTAGACATTTTTCGGAAATAGTTTCGCCTGATGGGTTAAAGATACTCGAAGTAGGCGCGGGTTCGGGGAGAGATAGTATTTTGTTTTCCAGAAGTGGCGCGTATGTTATATCCCTCGATTAC
>JAGHBT010000195.1 GCA_021160845.1 bacterium
ACAAAATATCTTTTCAGTCTTTCCCGGGAAGAAATTCCAGATGCTTTTGGATTATAATTACTTAATGTATTATTTGGATTGATGTTTTCCAGCAACCCCAAATCTTCAATAACGAGCCCAAGGAATGAATTGCTTTTAACTTTGGCAGTTATTATTGGGAGATATTGTATGGTTCTTGATCGTTGTCTGTCCTCTCCATCCGCGACATATCTGTCGACGGAACCCGAAAATAATCCTTCTCGTTCCATAGAAAGAATTGTAGAAGATTGATAGACAGGGATTAAGTACCTGGTACCGATAACTGATATGAGCAGGGAAAGCAATACGGGAATTATTAAATAATATTTCTTCTTCCATATAACTTTCCAATATCCCTTAAGATCAACCTTGTTTTTATCCTCATCCGGAACAATTTTCCTTATGTTCTCCACCCAAGTCCCTTTCTCCTTCGAACTATCGGATTATAATGTTTGTTATAGTAAACACCGCTGTTATCATCGCGATTAGATACCCGGGAGTAGTAATTATTGATTTAAATAAATTAGTTTCCCTGGGTACATTAACCAAATCGCCGGAATAGATGACAGGATTATTTTCAAGCTGGCCATTCTCAAGATAGTTCTCGAAATTTACTACTATCTTCATTACATTGCCTTCAGGCATCTTACGAACAATCAGGATTTTGGTCAAATTGCAGTTACTAGTTGGGCCTCCAGCGGTAAGAACTATATCTTCAAGCCTGTTTAAGCCGGTTAAATGATAAGAACCAGGTCTTGCCACAGCGCCCATTATTTTTACATTTCCTTCCGCACTGACTTGTGCCGTTCTTTCTGGAACAATAACAGTATCTCCAACCTTTAATTTCGGTAGTGAATCAAAGTTCCCATCGTTTATTACTTGTTGAAGGTCAACTGTATATGTTCTTTGTTCTTTGCCCTCCTTGTGAATTATTCTGACAGCTTCAAGTGATGCCCTGGGAGTTGTTCCTCCCGCTTCGCGAATGGCTTCCCAAACATTTGGTTCTTCAATAAATTCATATCTGCCTGGTTGTATAACTTCACCCTGAACATAAATAAGCCTTCTTGATACTTCGCCATACAAAGAAAGTTTAATTCTGGAAATACTGGGATAAAACTTCTTTAGTTCTTCCAATATTATGGTTTCGGCTTCCAAAAGAGGTAATCCGCGGAGTTGAATTGTTCCAACAACAGGGATGGAAACTTCGCCTTCTTTATTAATCTCGAGCTGTCTGTCAAGCTCGTGTCGTTCTTCTACTTTTAACTCAAGTTTGTCTCCAACTCGTAATCGAATTTGTTGCGATCGGATTTGCTGAACGAATAAAAGACTAAATACAAGCACAAATAGAAGAACATTTGTGACAAATTTTACAAAGCTTTTATGCATTTAAACCGCCCGCTTCTTTAAGAAAATCCTGATTTGTTATATCATAAATAAAAACAAAGTCTATTGACCAAGCTGCCGTTTATACCATTCGATGGTTTTTTCTAATCCTTCCTCAAATGATACCTCTATTGAATAATCAATAATTTTCATTGCCTTAGATATATCTGCAAGAGAATGTTTTACATCTCCAGCTCTTGAGGCGGAATACTTGGGTTCAGAATCTTTTCCGAGATACTTATTTATGTGTTTAAAGAGATCATTTACGGTATATTCGCCTCCGCAAGCTATGTTTACCATCTCTCCAGCTGCGGAGCCAGCAGATTTTGAAGCAAGAATATTAGCGTTTACAACATTTTTTACATAAGTAAAATCCCTGCTTTGTTCACCATCTCCAAAAATTTCGGGCCTGTTATTGCCGAGCAGTTTCGAAATGAAGATAGGAACAACTGCGGCATATTGTGATTTTGGATCCTGGCGAGGTCCAAAAACATTAAAGTATCGTAAACACACCGTCGGAAGTCCAAATACTTTTGAGTAAACCGAGCAATAGTGTTCTCCTACTAATTTACTTACTGCGTAAGGGGAAAGTGGAGAGGGCTTAAGATCCTCCTCCTTTGGAGAAATTTCCGAATCGCCGTACGCGGATGAAGAAGCCGCGTAAACCAGGCATTTAACACCAGCTTTTCTTGCTTCTTCCAAAACATTTAGAGTTCCGTTAACATTAACATCATTAACTAGTATCGGATCGTCGATACTTCTTGGAACTGATGCCAGGGCAGCTTGGTGAAGCACATAATCCACCCCTTCCATGGCTTTTTTAACGATTCCAACTTCTCTTATATCTCCCTGAATCAATCTAATGTCATTAAGAAACGGTTTTATATTATTCATGTAGCCGGTTAAGAAATTATCCAACACTGTAACAGTTTCCCCACGATTCACCAATTCTTCCACAATATTTGAACCAATAAAACCCGCTCCACCCGTAACAAGATATTTTGACATAATTCCTCCGTCTAGAAACAATTCAGTAACAGCTTGATCGAATTTCTAAAATATTTCAAGTTTATTATTAAGTTCCGTGTAAGTTTTTATACCATTCTTCCCTTGTGCTTTCGCATAATAAAGTGCTTTGTCCGCGTTACTGATTATCTCTTCCAAACTCCGGGAATCATTTGGGAATATTGATACTCCTATGCTGCATGTCAAGGCCCCCGGAGTTTTTCCCTTGAACTTATAATCATGCACCGCTTTAAGGATACGCCGACTCAAAGATTTTGCTCCCTGTAGATTTGTATGCGGAAGTATGACGCTGAATTCATCGCCTCCGTACTTAGCTATAATGTCAATTTCTCTGCATTCATTCTTTATCAGCCCAGCAATAATTTTTAGGGCTTTGCTTCCATAGAGATGTCCATTCTCGTCATTATACTCTTTTAGATTGTCCACATCCAGCATCAAGAATGAAAAAACACCTTCGAATCGTGCTGTTCTTTTTATTTCCACTCTCAAGGATCTCAAAAGGAATCTGTAGTTGTAAACGCCCGTTAATCCATCGGTGATCGATTCATGTCTTAATTTCTTGTACAATAGATAGTTTTCAAAGGCTATCGCGGCTTGGTTAGCCAATGTGTCGAGAAAATAAATATCCCGTTCACTGAAAAGCTGTTTCCGCGAATCATTTAATGCCAAAATAACACCAAACACAGATCTTTTTGACATTATAGGAACTGATATTACAGCTCCAGATATTTCTTGTTCATCCCAGCATTCATCGGCTAATAGTGATAGATCAAGAGAAAACACACCTCCTCCCTTAATCTGTTGTGACATCACCTCTCTTCTAAGCCAGTTAAATATTCCCGAGGAATCAGGAATGTCAACAACATCTACACGCTGGCCCCCGTCTTTTTTTTCAACCTTATATTTTTTTATCCTATTCTCCTCATGGAATATCAGAAAAACCTTTTTTGCCGGAAGAATTTTCATCGCGCTATTAATAATCTTGTTAAATATTATACTTCTGTCTTTTCCTAAGCTTATTAGGCTCGTGATTTCAGAAAAGGTATTCAGTAATATATCTCTTTCGTCTTTTGGTTCTGACACAAGAAATCCTTTGGCCAAATGTAGTTTCCCTCCTATAAAGGGGGCAAAAGCTGTGCCATTATTTAGCAGAAACAAATATTGTAATTAATTCGTGGATATGAAACAGAGCTGGAATAAATAGGATTCGTATGCGAACTATCGTTTTAGTTTAGATGATTCCCGTATCGCTTTTATATTATTAAAGATAGAGTAAAATAGCCATATTATAAAAATAGTTACAAGCCCCGGTATCATATATCTGATTATAAGAGGACTGTCCTGAAATTTGTAATAAAATATTCTGAATGATACCGAGAGCAAAATGGACAAAAA
>JAGHBT010000167.1 GCA_021160845.1 bacterium
GGATTATATTACAGAGAAGGGGATAGATATTTTAGTCCCGCAGAACTTGTAGAAAAAAGGTAAATATGGAAAAGAAAATGAAAAAAGAAATAGTAATAAATTATACAAAAAGAGAAATTCGCATAGCGATACTGGAAGATGATGAACTTGTTGAATTTCTAATTGAGCGTGAGGATAACCGCAGAACAGTAGGCGCGATCTATCTTGGACGGGTTAACGCTGTTGTTCCGGGAATTCAGGCGGCATTTGTTGATATTGGAAAGGAAAAAGCGGCATTTCTTCATGTTAGCGATGTTGCTACCGGATCGGTGGATCCGGATCTGATTGAGGATGAGGATATTGATTTCGGCGAAAGCAGAAATCACAAAGAAATAATCCCTATCCAGAATCTTTTAAAGAAGGGTGACCAGATTATTGTACAGATTCGTAAAGAAGCAATAGGAACTAAAGGTCCTCGTATTTCTTCTCAACTTTCATTGCCCGGTCGTTACGCCGTACTTATGCCCAATCTTAATCATGTGGGGGTAAGTAAAAAGACAAGGGATCGCCGTGAACGGCACAGGCTTAGACAGATAGCCAGAAAATATCGTCCTAAAGGAAGCGCAGTAATAGTAAGAACTGTCGGCAATGGGGTTAGTGAAAACCAGCTTAGGGATGATATTAAACAATTGGAAAAGCGATGGGAGCAGATCCAGAGGAAAATCAAGAAAGCCACAGTGCCCTCTTTGATACATGAAGATGTTGATATTACGGTGTTTGCTATTAGAGGCCAAGTATCGAAGGATGTTGATAAAATCACTATTGATAATAGGGATGAATACAGTAGGTTAATTGCCTATCTTAAAACTTCCGCTCCAAGCCTGGCTCCAAAAGTCAAGTTGTACAAAAGGAATATACCTATCTTTGACTACTTCGAAATTGAGAGGGAGATCGAAAAGACCCTGGAAAGGAAAATATGGTTCCGCAAGGGTGGATACCTTGTGATAGATCATACTGAAGCTCTTGTCGCAATAGATGTGAACACTGGGCGTTTTACGGGGAAAAAGAATCAGGAAGAAACAATTTTTGAGACAAATATGATCGCCGCAAAAGAGATAGCAAGGCAGCTTAGGCTGCGTGATATTGGCGGGATTATAGTGGTGGACTTTATCGATATGGAAAAGGAACAGAACCGCAGGAAGGTATATCAAGAATTTAAGCGTATGCTTGGAAGGGGTAAATCGTACGCCCGAGTTTCTAAAATAAGCGATCTTGGGTTAATTGAAGTAAGTAGAAAGAGGGTACGCCCGAGTCTTCTCCACTACTATAGTGATGAATGTCCCTATTGTAAAGGGAGTGGAAAAATACTAAGCATTGAATCGATGACTATGAAGATAGAGCATTGGATCAGACGTTGTGGAGCCAAGAAGATTAAAGGTGTGCAATTTCGCGTAAATTCTATGCTTGGATTATTCCTTCGAGAAGAGAAAGCTGAATATATAGATCATCTTGCCGATGAATATAATATTCAGATTGAGATAATAGACGATCCCAGGATGCACCGGGAGGATTTTGATGTATTTTCTTTAGAGGGCAAAAGGGATCTGAAGGCTGAGTTAGTTTAGGATACAGGTATTATTTCTTACGGAAATTATCAAGTTCACTCTTGACTTGCCGGGTGATGTTTGTTATCTATAGATTCGCTAATTTATTAAGGAGGTTGGGGAAGTGTATGCGATTGTAGATATTGCAGGAAAGCAAATTAAGGTTGAAAAGGATGAAAGTATTCATGTCCCGCTCATCGATATGGAAGTGGGCACCATTGTTTCGTGTGATAACGTATTGTTCTACTCGGATAATGAGGATATAAGAATAGGCAACCCGCATTTGGATGGTATTAAAGTAACCGCGGAGATTCTTGATCATGGAAGGGATGACAAGGTTGTTGTGTTCAAGATGAAACGCAGAAAGAAATACCGTAGAAAAAAAGGGCATCGCCAGGGATATACTCTTTTGAAAATCAAGGAAATATCAGCTTAAAGGGAATTAAGGAGAGGCTGTTATGGCGCATAAAAAGGGTGTTGGAAGTTCTAAGAATGGGAGAGACAGTAACGCGAAATCTTTCGGGGTAAAGATATACGCGGGCCAAACGGTTAATGCCGGCACTATACTCGTAAGGCAGAGAGGCACGAATATCCATCCCGGTCAGAATGTGGGTAAAGGGAGGGATAACAGTCTTTTCGCCTTAATCGATGGCATTGTCAAATATGAAAGACTAAACAAGAAAAGAAAAAAGGTGAGTGTTTACGTTAATTAACCTTTACGAATAATAATAAAACCAATCTTTTTTAAGAACCTTACGTTTTGTAAAAGCTAAAGGTTCTTTTTTTTTGAGCAATTTGGAAATATATGTTAGTGTTAAAGTATGCTGGATTCATTGTTGAAGAGAATTGATAAGAATTTAAAAGTGCAGCAGATTTTTTTGTTTAAAATTTGAGGGAGTCTTATTATGAAACTCAATTTTCTTGGCCATGCTTGCTTTGAATTGATCCTTGACGATGGAAGTAAGCTCATTTTTGATCCATACGAGGCTGGTTCCTATGATGGAGCTTTAAATTATGGCCCTATAAAAGGAAATTATGATATTGCCGTGATAAGTCATGCTCATGCTGACCATCGCAGTGAGAAAGTGATATCGAGGATAAAAAATATTGTCGATAGCGAAGGTGATTTTTCATTTGCCGGAGTTGAAATAAAGATGTTCCCGACATTCCATGATGATTCTGAAGGAAGCGAGCGTGGTAATAATTTGATTTCCATAGTAAAAACAGGGGGAATTTCTGTTGCCCATCTTGGCGATCTCGGGCACAGTATTTCACCGGAGGAAATTCCTGAGCTTGAAAATGTTGATATAATGATGATCCCTGTGGGCGGATATTTCACGATCGATGCCGCCGCGGCCTATACGATATTAGAGAAATTTAATCCGTCGATTGTTATACCAATGCACTTTAAAACGGAAAAAGTGGAGTTTCCTATTGAATCGGTTGACAGATTTCTTACGTTTGAGGATGATGTTGAAAGAATGGATGGTAGCGAGTTAGATATTACCGAGGACATTTTGGGGGGGAAACAAAAAACGGTAGTACTTAAGCCCGCGCTATAACAACTGTGTGAAAGGTTGATTTGTGTGTGGCGCCGGCATATTGTTAATTGGAGCTGACAAATTTGAGTTCGCGCGAGGATTGTCAGTAAATTGTTTCACGGATTTATTTTCCTTCAAGTTTAGGGGAAGAGTAGGATGAGAGAAATAGAAAGCAGTAAAATAACTGAGGTTGTCGCCAAGCTTTGTATGGAGGCTAATTTCGAACTTGAGGATGATGTTCAGAAGAGCTTGGAAAAGGCGTATGAAACCGAGAAATCTCCTGTCGGGAGGGAGGTCCTCAAACAGATTTTAGATAATTCCAGGATTGCCTCGACAGAGAGAGTTCCGATATGTCAGGATACGGGCATGACAGTAATTTTCGCAGAGCTGGGACAGGATGTACACATTGTCGGAGGTGGGTTTGAAGACGCTATCAATGAAGGTGTTAAAAAGGGATACACTGAAGGATATCTGCGTAAATCTATTGTATCCGATCCGGTACGGGGGGGAAATACCGGGGATAACACCCCCGCTGTTATTCATCTTGATCTGGTTGCTGGTGATAAATTAAGGATGTATATTGTTCCCAAAGGTGGAGGGAGCGAAAATATGAGCAGGATCGCGATGATGAAACCGGCTGACGGGATAGAGGGAATAAAGAAATTTGTTGTCGATGGAGTTAGGGAAGCCTCCGGTAATCCTTGCCCGCCGGTTACGGTAGGTGTTGGAATAGGAGGCAGTTTTGAGAGATGCGCCCAGATTTCGAAAAAGGCTCTCTTAAGGCCTATAGGCAGTGATAATAAGGATCCTTTCTATGACAAACTTGAGAAGGAACTGCTTATACTTGTAAATAAGACAGGAGTCGGTCCGGCAGGGCTGGGAGGGACAACAACGGCTCTCGCCGTCCATATTGAAGTTGCGCCGAGGCATATAGCTTCTTTCCCTGTCGCGATTAATCTCAATTGTCACGCGGCGCGGCATAAATTTGTCGAGCTGTAGATGTGATATTTTGGGTTGAGGGATTAAAATATTAGGAGTTGTTTAAGCAAAGTTAGCAGAAAGGCAGAAGATGGCGGAATATTCATTAGAGACACCGCTTAAGGATGAAGAGATAAGGAAACTTAAGGCTGGCGATAGGGTTTTCCTTTCAGGGATAATTTATACGGCGAGGGACAGCGCCCATGAACGCCTTGTAAAACTAATAGAGGCCGGCGAAGAACTTCCGATACCACTTGAAGGACAGGTAATTTATTATGTTGGGCCGGCGCCTACACCCCCCGGGAAGGCGATTGGTTCCGCAGGCCCGACCACAAGTTACAGAATGGATCCATACACCCCCCTTCTAATAGAGAATGGGTTGAAGGGTATGATAGGAAAGGGGGAGCGTACGGAACCGGTTGTGGATGCCATGAAAAAAGGAACAGCCGTGTATTTTGCAGCGACAGGTGGGGTAGCGGCGCTGATTGCGAGAAGTGTCCTTTCTTCAGAGATTGTCGCCTACGAGGATCTCGGAGCTGAAGCCATAAGGAGGCTTGAAGTTAAAGATTTCCCCATAATTGTCGCTCAGGATTGCTACGGGGGGAATGCTTACGTCGAGGGTCAGAAAAAGTATGCTGAATAAATGATTTTTGAATGTCGAGAAAATATTGTTCACTCCGATTGTTCTGTGTGAGTTGTGGGTGAACATCAGTGATTGCGTTAATATTCATCGGAGAGCGGATTTGTCTTTACAAAAGGTTATTGCGGTTATTCCCGCGCGGTATGCCTCTACAAGGTTTCCCGGGAAACCCTTGGCTTTGATCAATGGAACTCCGATGATATTGCGTGTGCTTAGAAGGGCTGGAGGTGTAAAAGGGATCGATAGTGTAATTGTAGCGACTGATGATACGCGGATAGCCGATGTAGTGAATGCCGGCGGGGGCCACGCGGTAATGACATCTAAGTCTCACGATACGGGTAGTTCAAGGGTGTGTGAAATTGCTTCAAATAGTAGCTGTGACATAATTTTAAATATTCAGGGTGATGAACCGTTACTGCCGGTAGGTGGAGTTGAAGAACTTGTAATGGTCATGAAAGCTGACCCATCGGTTAGGATGGGGACCCTCGCCTCTTTTTCAGATTCAAAGGCGGAAATGTCAAGTCATGATGTTGTGAAGGTTGTTTTTGATCTCGCGGGCAATGCTCTTTATTTTTCCCGTTCAGCAATCGGCATTTCTGATAGAGGGTTTTATCGGCATATCGGAATTTACGCCTATAGAAGGTCCTTTTTGCTCGATTATGAAAGTCTTCCCCGTGGACCGCTGGAAAAAGTTGAATCTCTCGAACAATTAAGAGCGCTTGAGAATGGGGTTGATGTCAGAGTTGTTACCTGTAACGCGGTTTCTGTCGGGGTTGACAGGCCCGAAGATATAAAAAGAGTTGAATTCTTTCTTGATAGCATATAGTGTGTTTTTTAGAGTAGTTGTAATCTATAAAAAACAAAGGTTTGGTAAAGATTGAGCGGAAACACAAAATATATTTTTGTTACTGGAGGTGTAGTATCTTCTCTTGGGAAGGGAATAGCAGCTTCATCCCTCGGATTGTTACTCAAACAACGCGGCCTGAACGTTGTCCTTCAGAAGTTTGATCCATATCTGAATGTTGATCCCGGTACAATGAGCCCTTTTCAGCACGGAGAGGTTTTTGTTACCGATGATGGCGCTGAAACAGATCTTGATCTTGGCCATTACGAACGTTTCACGGATAAGAACCTGAGCCAGAAATCGAATGTTACAACGGGCCAGGTTTATGAAGCAGTTATTAATAGAGAACGTGAGGGTGGATATCTTGGAAGAACAGTTCAGGTAATTCCACATATAACTGATGAAATAAAGACTAGGATAATGAGGGCTGCAGATGAGGATAGCGACATCGATATTGTAATAACAGAGATAGGTGGAACAACGGGAGATATTGAGGGGCTACCTTTTCTTGAAGCGATAAGGCAACTTAGTTTTGAGCTTGGGAAACAGAATGTTCTCTATGTACACTTGACTCTTGTTCCTTATATTAAAGCCGCTCATGAGATCAAGACAAAACCAACTCAGCACAGTGTAAGAGATTTAAGAGAGATAGGAATTCAGCCTGATATCTTGCTATGTAGATCTGAAAGGCCCCTCGAGGATGAAGTAAGAAACAAGATATCCCTTTTCTGTAATGTGGAGAAAGAAGCCGTTATCGAAGCCCTTGACGCTGACTCAATATACGAGGTGCCATTGCGGTTTAACAAAGAAGGGTTGGACAAAATTGTTATCACAAAACTTGGCATAGACTGTAACGAGCCCGATCTTAGCCAATGGGAAGAAATAGTGCGCAGGATCAAAGCTCCAAGTGAAGTGGTTGAAATTGCGGTATGTGGAAAGTACATTCATCTCGTTGATGCCTACAAGAGTATTATAGAGTCTTTTATTCACGCAGGAGCTGCTAATGCTGTTAGAGTTAATATTAAATGGGTAAATGCCGAGAGGGTTGAAGAAGATGGGGCAACGGAGTGTTTTGCCGGTGTAGATGGGGTTTTGGTTCCGGGGGGTTTTGGTGACAGGGGCATCGAAGGAAAAATATTGGCAGTTAAACATGCCAGGGAAAATGGAATTCCTATGCTCGGCATTTGTCTTGGCCTTCAATGCGCTGTAATTGAGTTCGCGCGTAATGTTTGTGGGCTTGACGCGGGAAGTTCCGAATTTAATCCGGATATTGAACATCCGGTTATCGATTTGATGCTTGAGCAGCGTAGCAAGTCGAAAATGGGTGGTACCATGCGTCTCGGGTCTTATCCATGTGAAATAAAAAAGGGTTCTCTGGCGGAGAAACTTTACGGTTCTCTTAAAACCAGTGAAAGGCACAGACATCGCTGGGAGGTTAACAACAATTATCGTAAGATACTTAGTGAAAATGGTTTGATATTTTCAGGACTTTCTCCGGACGGCAACCTTGTCGAGCTCATTGAGTTGCAGTCCCACCCCTTCTTTATCGCCTCGCAATTTCATCCGGAATTTAAATCCCGCCCGCAGAAAGCGCACCCTCTTTTTAAGGGATTAGTTAAAGCTGCAATAGAACATTCCGTTTCTCCTGCAGGCAAGGTACGTCAGAAAATGGAGCAGGATAAGTGATAGAAATGGATTCCCTTGTGATAGGGGGGCGAAGGCTCTCACGCCGGGAAAAGCCCTTACTGATTGCCGGGCCGTGCGCGTTGGAAGATGAAGAAGACGCGATAAGAATTGCTGATAAATGCGCAGGGTTGGCCGAAGACAATGGATTTTTCTACATTTTCAAATCAAGCTATTTAAAAGACAATAGATCTTCTCTGGATTCATACATGGGGTTGGGGCTTGAAGATGGGCTAAAAATTCTTGATAGAATACGAAATGAAATTGGTGTTCCCGTATTGACGGATGTCCATTGCCGCCAGGAGATTCCTTATGTAGCTGATGTGTGTGATGTTATACAAATTCCAGCATTTCTCGTGAGGCAGACGAGGCTCATAATAACGGCGGCGAAAACAGGGAAGGTCTTGAATTTAAAGAAAGCGCAGTTTTTATCACCTGAAGAAATGGGATTAGCGGTTGACAAAGCACGCCGGAGCGGGGCCGAATCAGTTATGGTTACAGAGAGAGGAACCCTCTTTGGCTATAATAATCTTGTTGTTGATATGACATCTTTTCCCAGAATGAGACCTTTCGATCTTCCTTTAATAATGGATGTAACTCATTCTCTTCAGCTTCCGGGAGGGCTAGGAACCCGTAGCGGAGGGCGTCCCGAATTCGCCAGCGTGCTGGCCAGAGCCGCTGCTGCAGCGGGTTGTGACGGTTTCTTTATAGAAACTCATTTTGATCCGCTTTCCTGCAAGTCTGACGCGGAATCTATGTTACCGATCGAGAAACTGCCCGGTCTTTTACGGGAAGTATCACAAATTTTTGATCTTGTAAATTCCTTTAGGGATAATGAGCGTTGATTGGAATAGAGAGGAAATTAGCGATATGAATGAAAGTTCTTCTTCCAGTGTAAAAGGAGCTGGGGCAAATGGTTCTCCTCAGGACAGCCTGGAGCAAAAGAGTATAATAGATATCGGATGTGAAGTTATCTCGCAAGAGATTGAAGGACTGAAGGCTTTAAATCGCAGCATAGGGGCGGAGTTTGAAAAAGCGGTAAATATTCTTTTTGACTGCACTGGAAAAGTGATTGTCTGCGGTATCGGTAAATCAGGAATTATTGCCAGAAAAATAGCGGCAACATTGAGCAGTACAGGTACCCCTGCTGTTTATTTGCATTCTGTGGAAGCTGGTCACGGTGATATGGGGATGGTAACCGAAGATGATGTTTTTCTGGCGGTTAGCAAGAGTGGGGGAAATGAAGAAGTAACGAGACTTATTCCATATCTGAAGACGCTCAATATAGAAATGATTTCCATCACTGCAAATGCGGATTCCAAACTTGCGAAAGAAAGTGATGTGGTGTTGTTGATTGACCCCCGGCAAGAAGCAGGTTCCATGGGAGTAGTTCCAACGACGACTACAACAGTTTCTCTGGTTCTGGGTGACGCTTTAGCAGTAGCTGTATTAACGAAGAAAAAATTTGGGCGGGAGGATTTTGCCATACTTCATCCTGGTGGAGTTCTGGGGCGCAGACTTTTTTTGAAAGTATCCGGGTTGATGCATGTCGGGGATGAGTTGCCCGCTGTTGGGCAGGACACCCCTTTGAAAGAAGCCTTGATTCAAATTATTGACAAGAAGTTGGGGTGTACGGGGGTTACTGACGGAGAGGGGAAACTAATTGGAATTATTACGGATGGGGATTTAAAGAGGATTCTTACGGAGAACCCCGAAGCCCTGAATACTGTGGTTTCGGAATTAATGACCCGAATGCCCATGACTATTAGTCCCGACCTACTTGCCGTGGATGCCCTTAAACAAATGGAGATGAATCCGAAGGGACAGATCACACAGTTCTTTGTACTGGATGATGATGGGTATCCTGTAGGGATAATTCATATTCATGATATTATTAAAGCCGGGTTGAAATAGTGGGGAAGATTGCTTATAACGATTTGAAAGATGGATAGATTACTAATTAATAGAAGAAATAAGAAAGGTGTCCCCCCTTTTTGCAATTGCAAAATTTTTGTTCACTTAAATAAGAACAAGGTGCCGGATTCCTCAATAAAATTTGAATAATCGATTATTCTTGCCTTTGTGGATTTCTTTATGTTTATGCCTAGCTGGCAACACACTGTAAAATATAGAGTTATAAATACCGTCGTTCTTCTTTTTTCCTTTATGTTTGATGGCATACAAATTGCTCGACTGTATAAATTAATTTTGTTATAATTGGCAGTGGAGGCGCTGAGTTCAAGCCCCGAATTTTGTGGTTTGTTGCTGGGAAAGGGTAACTAATTCGAATGCAGTGGATTATAACTAAAAGTAATTTCACTTTTAAATCTTTTTTTATCGTTCTGTTTATCCTTTTACCGGGATTAATTGTCATTTCATGCCAAAGTGATAAAAGCGAGTATTTTATAAGCCCGCATGGTGGCGCTGATCAGGTAATTAATAATTTTACGACTGTGGAAAGCGATTCCGGGATTGTAAAATGGCGGATGAAGGCACCTGTGGCAAGGATATATAATATCAGAGAACTTCTTGTAACCGACAGCCCGGTGATAGAATTTTTTGATAAAGAGGGAAAAGTATCATCCGTAATTACCGCAGATAAGGGTGAAATTAACCAGGAAACACGGGATTTAAC
>JAGHBT010000282.1 GCA_021160845.1 bacterium
ATCCAACAATATGCCATCAAGTTATAACAGGTTTTTAAATATAATCAAGTCTGTTAAGTGATGTTAGAGATTTTTGTTGTTTATTTATTGGAATTGTTGATAGAATGACACTTCTAAATTGTAAGGATCAGAAAATCTGGGAAAGGAGTTTTACCTGTTTGGGTTAAGTTAATTACAAGGTGTATTGTTTTATACCGGAAAAGGGGAAATATGAATAGATTCAAAGGAACATTTTTCTTCATAGCGCTGTTTGTCGCAACGGTTGTTTTGACGCAGACTTTCGCGGAGAGCAGTACGCTGGAGGAAAAGGTAAAAGAATTTAAACTTGAAAACGGAATGAAATTTCTTGTTGTGCAGCGTGATGAGGCTCCTGTGATGTTCGGCGCCATTGTCATGAATGTGGGTTCGGCAAATGAATGGACAAATGTTACCGGAATTTCTCATCTGTTGGAGCATATGATGTTTAAGGGTACAAAAATGCTCGGGACTAAGAATTATGAAGCGGAGATTCCATATATTGAAAAAACAGATTCTCTTGGCGAAAAGAGCATCAAGCTCAGAAAAGAGATGGGGGAATGGCGTTTTGAGATATTCGAGGGTTTCAGTAAAAATGTTACCTCCGGATTTTCTGGTGAAGAGACGGATGAAATCGGCGCGGATAAATCCAGCCAGAACAGCCTGCTTGTAAAGAAGATTCGTGCTATGGAAGCCTTACCGGACAGCATTACCGAGAGGCATTATCTACTCGAAGATGACGGTATTGATTACCTGGAGATGTATCTGCAGTATAAAACAGCGTGGGCCGAGTTGTACCGTCTTCTTGCGGAACAACGGGAAAAATATATTGTAAACAATGAACTGTGGGAAACATATCAAAACAATGGAGCAGGGTTCCTTAATGCCGGAACTTCATACGATTTTACTATCTATTTCGTGTATCTGCCCGCAAACAGGTTGGAGCTCTGGATGGACGCTGAATCCGATCGTATGGATAGCCCCGTATTCAGAGAGTTCTGGACGGAACGCGATGTTGTTATGGAGGAAAGAAGGTTGGGAGAAAACGATCCTGACGACATTCTTTCGGAGAGTTTCTATGCGGCCGCCTTTAAGGCGTGCCCATATAAATGGCCCGTCGTTGGGTGGATGAGTGATATTCGAACTATTGATCGCAGGGAGCTTACCCAATACCACAAAAATTACTATTCGCCCAATAATGCCACAGCCGTAATTGTTGGGGATGTAGATGTTGAACAGGTGAAGAAGATGGCCGTGAAGTATTTTGGGCCGATCCCGGCTCAGCTCCCCGTTGCTCCAATTGAAACAAGAGAACCGGAACAACAGGGCGAAATTAGGATAAAAATAGAGCACAGCGCCAGCCCGAAGCTTATAATAGGTTACCACAAACCGAATTATCCTAATCCTGAGGGCCTTGCTATTTCGGTAATGATTGATATTCTTGGCCAAGGAAGGACATCGCGTTTGTATAAATCAATCTATGAGGAAAAGGAATTAACCGCTGAACCTCCGAGGGTATACGTCGGGCCTTCAGAGCGTTATGACAACTGATGGTTATTAGCGCCGAGCCTCGTTATCCTCATACGCTCAAAGAGGTTGAAGAAGCGATATACATAGAGCTTGGAAAAATGAAAGAAGAGCTTGTTACCGAAAGAGAATTGCAGCGAGTTAAAAACAAGATTAGCGCGCAGATGGTTCGTTCCATGGGTTCTAATATTGGGATAGCATTCCAGCTTCTTATGGGCGAGATATATTATGGTGATTACACCGGAATGTTTGAGATGATAGATAAGACAAAGATGGTAACCGCGGAGGAGATCAGGGATGCCGCAAAAAAATACCTGACAGAGAAAAACCGAGTTGTGGCAAGTAGGGTTCAGGTTAAAACAGAAGAAGGGGAAGAGTCCGGTGGTGGAGAGCAGGACCTGATGAAGAAATATCAAAAGGATGTTATGAGGTTTATTCAATCTCTTCCCATGCAGGAACAGATGGAAATAGGAAAGAAGTTCCAGAGCATGAAATCTGAAAAAGAAATGATGAAATTAGGGATGGAATTGTTCGAGAGAGCAAAAGCCGCGGGTTATATAAAAGAGGAAGGAGAATGACAATGAAGAGCAAGATGCTTGTATTACTCCTATCGGGTTTAATGGTTATTTCATGTGCCAGTCACCAGGCCGGTGTGAGTATCAAGAGACCCCACCCAAAGAATCTGGAGTATCCGGAACTTAAAGTAGAGACCCCTGAATACACAGAAATCAAGCTTGGCAATGGTATGGAAGGTTTTTTCATCGAGGACCATGAGGTGCCGGTTGTAAATATAACGATTCTTGTTAAGACCTTTTATCCTGACAAAAGCAAATTTGGGCGTAACGAGATGGCGAGATGGGTTATGAGAAATGGCGGAACAAAGCAGTGGCCATCCCGGAAGCTTAATGACGAGCTGGAGTTTCTGGCGGCAAACATCCGTTTTAATGGTGGCGGCCTCAGTACAACAGCGTCGCTTAACTGTCTTAAAAAAGATCTGCCGCATGTGCTTGATATATACGCTGATCTCATAATGAATCCTGCTTTCCCGGAGGATAAAATAAGCATGAAACGCAAAACCATGCTCGAGGAGTTAAGGCGCAAGAATGACAAGCCGATGAATATTGCCCGAAGGGAATATCGAAAACTTATTTACAAAGAGCATCCGTATGGATGGTACGGCACAAAAGAAGGCTATAATAGTATCTCCAGGGAAGACCTTGTGAAATTTCACGAGAAATATTTCCATCCCGGTAACACAATAATCGGGATATGCGGAGATGTAACAGAAGCCGAGGTAACTAGTCTTCTCAATAAGAGTTTCTCCGGATGGGAAAAGGCCGATGTTGAAATAGAGGAGATTCCTGCAGTTGAAACGGACGAAAGCGAAAATTACAACTACGTTTACAAGGGGGACATGAACCAGGCCTATATTATGATTGGTCATCTGGGGATTAAAAATGACAATCCCGACAGGTGCGCGATTAATATTATGAACTACATCCTTGGAGGAGGCGCGTTCGCGTCCTGGATTAGCCAAGAGGTGCGAGTTAAAAGAGGCCTTGCGTATTCAACCGGATCATCTTTCAATTCCAGAAACTTCGCGAAAGGAACATTCACCGCTTACGCCCAAACAAAGTCAGGCGAGTACAGCCGAACGATCAATCTGATTTATGATCAGATAAAGCGTATGAAAAAAGAGGGGCCTACACAGGTGGAATTCAAAAAAGCGGTAGATTCATTTCTTAATAGCCATATTTTCGATTATGAATCTAAAGAAGCTATAGTACAAAGACTTGTCAGCCTGGAATTTGAGGGGCAACCCCTTGATACGCCGGAAAAGGATATGAAAAAGTACGCGGCTCTCACAATCGAGGATGTACTCAGGGTTGCAAAGCAATATCTCCGGCCAGACGATTTTACAATCCTTGTTGTTGGAGATAAAGCACAGTTTGACAAGCCCTTGAGTTCCTTTGGAGAGGTGAATGAAATAGAAATCAAGTAAAATAAAAAAAATGGGTTTGACGCTAAGGAGCGCTGTTAGAAAGAAACGGCGCTCCTTTTTTCAGTTTTGGGAAGGGTTTAACATGGCAGGGCACATTGTTATGGGGTTCTCAGCTTTTCTTTTTGTACATATTTGTTATTGGAAATCTTCTATCCTTACCAAAGGCCCTTGGTGTGATTTTTATCCCCTGAGCCCCCTGTCGGCGTTTGAATTCATTTATATCTATTTTGCGAACCATGGCTTTTGCCGTTTTTGGATCGAGCCCCTTTTTGATAATTTCTTCAAGTCCCAGATCTTCTTCGATATAGAGTTCGATGATTCGGTCAAGAACGGCGTAGGGTGGAAGTGAATCCTGATCAAGCTGGCCGGGGTGAAGCTCCGCGGACGGCTTTCTGTGAATTATTGATTGAGGTATAAGGTGCCCACCGGAAATGCCGTTTTTGTATCTGCTCAGAGAGTACACTCTGGTTTTCGGAACATCTTTTAACACCGCGAATCCGCCAACCATGTCACCGTAAAGAGTGCAATAGCCGACTGCAAGTTCGCTTTTATTCCCTGTGGCAAGGACAAGCCAACCATATTTGTTTGAGAAGGCCATGAGGATATTGCCCCTTATCCTGGATTGGATATTTTCTTCGGTAACAGTGGTTAGCTTGGGCTCCAGTATTTTAGGCATATTATCAATATATGATTTGTAAATTGGTTTGATGGAAACTTCAAAAATCTTTACGCCGAGGGTTTCCGCCAGAAGATGGGAATCGCGCAGCGTTTCCTCCGAGGTAAAAACCGAAGGCATTGTGACGCAGACAACATTTTCTTTTCCAAGGGCATCAACGGCAATGACAGCCGTAAGGGTTGAATCCATACCTCCGCTCAGGCCAAGCACGACCTTTTTAAATCCGTTTTTGAGAGTGTAATCGCGTGTTCCGGTCACGAGGGCTTTGTAAAGTTCGTTGTCCGGTTCCAGGTACTTAGCTATATGGGGTTTGATTTTATTAAGGGTTTTGGCAGTGGATATCTTCGGCAGCTTTATCGTCTCAAGAGCGAGCTTTGTGCCAGAGGTTGTATCGGATGTCCGGGATTTCTTTTTCTTCGGAGCGAATTCGACATCAGCTACGACAAGATCCTCTTCGAATGAGTTGGCGCGTGCTATTATTTTTCCGTCGGGGTTTGCGATAAGGCTGGTACCGTCAAAAACAAGCTCATCCTGTCCGCCAACTATATTGACATAGCAAATGACGGCGCCGGTTTCACTCGCCCTTTTCACCATAAGTTTTTCCCTTTCGAGGCATTTGTTCTGATGATAGGGGGAGGCTGACAGATTTACTATTATGTCAGCCAACAGTTCCTTTGATTCAGTAACGGCTGGGCCGTTGTCAACCCATATATCCTCGCAAATAGTAAGTCCTATATTTGCATTTTTAATCCGGGCTACAAGCGCGGTATTTCCCTGTGAAAAATATCTCTTTTCGTCAAAGACCCCGTAGTTGGGGAGGTGAATTTTTCTGTAGCGCCCGGTTATTTTGCCATTCAGCAGTATATACGCCGAATTGTACAGTTTTTTGTCTCCCCGGGAATCGGCAAGCTCAGGGGAGCCTACAATTATTGCTATATCGTTTGAATAGGAAGCAGCTTTGTGAAGAGCGGCTTTACATTCCTGAATAAAAAGGCGCTTAAAAAGCAGATCTTCAGGAGGCGATCCGCTAATCGAGAGTTCCGGAAAGACAATAATTGCGGCGCCGGACTTGCGGGCCTCCATTGTCATTTCCTTAATCTTTTTGAGATTGCCGGAAAAATCGCCGACCGTCGGATTAATCTGCCCAAGAGCTATACGGATTTTATGAGTATTAGTTTTCAATTTAACAACCTTCCAATCAAATTTTCTTAATACTAACAGTGAAAGACAAAACCGGAAAGCTAAAAGTTTTCCGATAATTGAAATAATGGGTTAAAACGGGCCCTTTACGGTATTGCGGTGAGGCATTATTCCCGGGTGCACGCGCGAACTTCGTCATAGAGATAATAGATAATCCCAATTAATGCCCCCCAGATAAAATTAAAATGATAGAGACACATTATTGTACAAGCCAAACCAGTTACCAACTGGCCAACAATCGAACTAAGTAATACTATGGAAGTAACTAGATATAATCGGTTTTTTGAATTTTGTATGATGTAAACAGCTTTTTTTATAAATAGAAGGTAGATTGACGCAAAAACCAGAAATCCCGATAATCCCAATTTCCAGATTATTACCAGATAACTATTATCGACACTGCTTATTACTCGTTGGTTTAAATAAGGCAATATGATTGTATCTCCTACTCCCTGTCCAAACAAAACATTTTTTTTGATTATATGATATGTTCGAAGATAGGTTAATAATCTTATCTGTAAACTGGGAGTTTCTATACCCTCCTGCAGGGATTTCCCGCTCCGGGATGAAACGTTTTTATCAAATGTTAAATTGGGCGCGATTATAAACATTGCGGCGGTGACAATTG
>JAGHBT010000289.1 GCA_021160845.1 bacterium
GAGCTATATTCCCGGTCCTGGCGAAAATCTTTTTTCAAGAGAAAGACGAATTGTAGCAAAGATCCAATACAATTACAGACTATAGGATAAAACAAGTATGAGTTTCCTCCATTAACTAATTTAATTGGTATAGTATCCCCCCTATTAAATTTGTTTAAAGAACAACCATTATATACCGATATTACTTAAAGAAATAGTAATTGATTATTCCGTGCAATGTAGGGGGAGGGTAGATCAAGCCTTGAGAACCAACTCCGTAACCGTGGATGAATCCCACGCAATTGCCAAAACGCGTGACAATCATGTTAACGCCATACTTAAATCTATTCGCATTGCCACTCGCGTTATAGCAGGAGAAACGAGCTGTGAGCAACTAATTAGTAATATATGCAATAATCTTGTCGTAAGGGACGGATATAACAGCGCATGGGTAGTGCTCCTGGATGAATCAGAACGAATTGTCGCCTCGGCAAGCGCCGGCTTGAAGGTCAGCTTTTCTCTTCTTGAGGATATGTTCAAACGCGGGGAATATAATACTTGCGGCCGCATTGCAATAAAACACCCGGAAGTTATCGCGATCAAGGATACGGAAAAGGAATGTTCAGCATGCCCACTTCTCGGTAAAGCTCCCACTAAAAAAACACTCACGAAGCGATTGGAATATAATAAAAAAATCTACGGACTTTTATCAGTAACTATCCCCACCAAACTTGCCATTGACAGTGAAGAACAGAAATTCTTTAAAGAAATTTGTGAAGATATATCCTACACGCTTTATTCTCTCAAGCTGGCAAATGAACGCGAAGAGATCATCGCCGAACTGCTAAACAGTAAATCTCAACTACTTGAAGAAAAAACCAAAGCTCAAATGTACTTGGATCTTGCCGGAACGATCTTCATCGCAATCGATAAGAACGGCAAAGTCATAATGATTAACCGCAAGGGCTGCGAAGTACTTGGCTACAGCGAAAAAGAAATACTGCAAATGGACTGGTTTGATAACTTTATTCCTGAACAGTGGAAAGAACGTTTACTGGAGATTTCGCGCAAATTGCTTAATTTAACATCAGGCAGTTCAGTGAATATTGAAAACCCTGTGATTACAAAATCCGGAGAAGAACGTCTTATATCATGGAATAATACTGTCTTACTGGATGCTACAGGCAATATCATAGCGTCTCTAAGCTCAGGAGAAGATATCACGGAGCGCAGAAAGTCTGAGGTGATGGGTAAAAGGCTCAATGCACAGCTTAAACATTCTCAAAAACTTGAAATGATAGGAACACTCACGGGTGGGATAGCCCAT
This sequence comes from bacterium, assembly GCA_021160845.1. Taxonomy (GTDB): domain Bacteria; phylum Krumholzibacteriota; class Krumholzibacteriia; order Krumholzibacteriales; family WJIX01; genus JAGHBT01. The sequence continues at coordinate 1,307 of JAGHBT010000289.1, forward strand.
GATTTTAATAATATTCTAACTCCGATAATCGGCTACTCAGAGGAAGCAATGCTCGATGCAGCGCCTGGCAGCCAACTGCGCTCAGACATTGAACATGTCCACAGCGCCTCATTAAGAGCAAAGGACCTCGTTAATAAAATACTCACCTTTACCCAACAAATAGAAAAGGACATGAGGCCTGTAAACCTCCAGTCGATTATTGAAGAAGTGCTTGATTTTCTTAATACATCCCTACCGGCAAATATAAATATACGGAAACAGTTTGACCCCGCATGCGGCAAAATTGTCGCGGATGCCTCTCAGATATATCAAGTAGTGATGAATCTCTGCGAAAACGCATTCCAGGCCATGAGTAGGAAGGATGGCCTTCTCGAAATCTCTCTTGAGTCGATCGAAATAGACGAAGAATCGATCGGCCGATTTACAAATCTGAACCAGCAAAAATATGTAAGGTTGACGGTTAAAGATAATGGCGAGGGGATGAATCATGCTCTTATGGATCATATCTTCGAACCATTTTTTACATCCAAGGATAGGGGGGAAAATACGGGCCTCGGTTTGTCAGTTGTACATGGAATTATAACTAATAACAATGGCGAAATTGTTGTCGACAGCAACCCTGGCAAAGGTACGACTTTTCAGATTTACTTGCCGGTAACAGAAGATAAATATTCTTCCTCTGACAGCGAAGAAAAACCAAAACAAAACGGAAGTGAACGAATATTAATTGTAGATGATGAACCGGCCATCGTTAATATGTTCACGAAGAAGCTGGAGCAACTAGGTTATGAAATTACACCGACAACAAGCAGTGTAAAAGCCCTCGAACTATTCAGGAAAGAACATGGCCTTTTTGATCTAATTGTTACGGATATGACTATGCCGGATTTGTCGGGATTAGAATTGGCAAAAGAAATGGCAAAAATCCGGCCTGAAACACCCGTAATTTTATTGACAGGCTACGATAATCCTCTGACAGATAATAAGGCGAAAGAAAATGGAATCTGCAAGGTAGTTCATAAGCCAGTTACACCTAGTGAATTAGGTAATTTAATTCGGGAAATATTCGAAATTCATTAAGTTGAGGGGAGACAATTAATGTCCAGAATTCTTGTAGTTGACGATGATTCGGAAATAAGAGAGCTACTAAGAAGAATACTTCTACGCGAGAATCACACCGTGATTTGCGCTTCCAACGGAGATGAGGCTCTGAAACTGTTCGCAGAAAATCCCGCCGATATTGTCATCACAGACATCATCATGCCTGTGAAGGAAGGGCTGCAAACCATCAAAGAGCTTAAACAAATAGCCCCGGGAGTAAAGATTATCGCGATTTCGGGAGGAGGGCTTATTGAGGCTGACAAATACCTGAAAATAGCTAAATCTATTGGAGCAAATTACACCATTAACAAACCATTTGGCAGAAAGGAAATACTAGATGCTGTAACATCAGTAACCGTTTAAGAAATTTAATTGGGGGACACCCTAAAAACGGCGACCCCTTTTCGCTCTCGCTATTTTCCAAACCCTTCATACCGTTGACAATCACGAGAAGATAAACTATAATTATCTGGTGGAGAAACGAAAATGAAGAACAAAAATTCCCATTCTTTCAGCGCCCTTTTCGCCTTTGCGTTAATCCTTTTAACTTCCGGCTGCTATACAATCCTGAATCATCCACGCGTTGAATCAGAACCATACGAAACAAATGAATATTATTCATGCTCTGAGTGTCATAACTACAACGATTATGCGAATTATTACACCCCCGTTGCCTATCCGGATATGTGGAGCAACTACTATATTCAACCTTGGTGGTATCATGAAATTTCAGACATGGAGGAACAAGATATCCCCACAAGGAGTATAATAGGTAATAGAAATCTAATTATCAGAAGCGACCACTTAAATTCAAATACGATTAATGTAGACCGGAATACTTCAATAATCAGGGAAGGCACCGAATCGGATGCTAACAAAAACGAGAAAACCATCAAAGTAATACAAAAGAAAAATGAAACTTCAAGAATGATAAAAGGAAATAGCAGAGAAAACCGGAAATCCTCAACAAAAACACACGACCGAGGCTACAGAGACAACAACAGAGAAGATAATAACGAGGATGATAAGAACAACAGATCCAGCCATAAGAAGCGGGATTTCAAATGAATAACGGTATAACAAGAATTCTTAAGCGATGAGGTAAAACATTGAATATAAAAAAGATTTTAATCTGTGCTGTTATGTTGTTTATTAATACCGCTCCGGCGCGTTCGCAAATTATCGGCACCCTGCAAGCTGATAGGCTTAATTTACTTAACACATACGAATCGGGAGCCAGACCCGCTTCGCTTGGCGGAGCTTTCACCGCTATAAGTGACGATGCCTTTGCCCTGATCTACAACCCGGCCGGATTAACACAAATAAAAAAGAAGGAATTATCATTCGGAATTCATTATGCCGCGAATGATCGATCCAATAATTATCTGGGGTATAACTCCCTTATTCCAAATTCGTCAACCGGGATCAGCCACCTGGCAACTGTTCATCCCTTTCCCACATACCGCGGCAGTCTGGTTTTAGGTTTTGGCATATTCCGTGTAGGAGATTCAAACCTGGAATATTCTAAATCAGCATACCTCAGTGATCTGTTAGGTACTATCCGGAATACACTTAATCAAACAGGTACTATATATCAATACCGCTTCGGCGCCGGCATAGATATCTCTCCGAAGGTTGCCATCGGGGCTAACCTGATTGTATGGGATGAATCATTACAATTCATCGAAGAGATTTCATATGAGGGGACAGGTGACTCAACCTATATTTTCAGTGATGATGTTTCAGCCGGCCTTGACGGGCTAAGCATGGAAATAGGTTTTCTTTTCAGATTGTCCAGGCAGCTTAGAGCCGGCCTTAAAATAAGCAGCCCCGTCTGGCTTTCCTATGAGGGTGACGGTATTGAATACTATGACGGAAGTTTTATTGATCCGGCCGAGGGTACGTGGACAACTGATCCCTATTACTACTATATTAAAGATGAGTACACGCTGCCGATGAAATTCAGGGGAGGCATCTCGTATCAACTAAAGAATCTACTTATAAGCGCGGATGCTGAATACTGTGACTACACCCAAACAAAATATAATGGGCTTAATCTATACAATGAGATAAACCCTGGCAAGCCTGTCCTGAAGGAAACTGTGGATTTTAATATGGGAGCGGAGCTTACCCTTCCCTTTTACCCTATCAAGCTGCGCGCGGGATACTCTTATATCCCTTCCAGATTTGTCGGCCTTGAAGAAATAGCATATGTTGAGGAAACTCTTGAAACAATGGGTATCTATTCCGAATGGTATCCTTTCGGAATTACCAAAAAACGGGAGTTCTATTCCTTTGGTATAGGGGGACTTATCGACCAAGTTCTTAAAGTTGATCTTAATATCATTGTCGGTAATTTCGAGAGAGAATCAGTGCATCTGAGCGAAAGCACCGAAACCACAAGGATTTCATTTTCCACAGCTTATAGATTTTAAAGAAATAGTCCCCGTGTATCTATTCTTGTTTTCGTTTTATACCCTTGAGGAGGGAAAGATAGGCTTTATCCAGTTTTGAAAGCATTTCTTCGGATATCCCTCCGCCCATCTCCATTATCCTATTATAATATTCTTCAATGTACCTGCACAGAAAAACATCCTGCTTTTTTATCTGATCATCTATTAATTGAAGAACCTCGTCTCTGTGCTTCAGAAAATCTTCGTCTTCCTTAAGATTTCCCACATTATGAAAATATTTGTTTAATATCTGAAGCCAATAGTTATCATGCCTACCACCGTTGTCAAAAACGCACCCCGGCTCATCAACCAGGAAACAATATCCATATACAAAATAAGAACACTTAACATTCCCTGCGAGGAAAAATCGGCGATAACAATCAATATTCATTTCCTCCAGAGTGCAAGGTAACTGGCATTCATCACAAAAGGCCTCTGCATCGCCGCCAAAAACAAAGGGGAAATTCGCACTTTTTTTTGCCAACTGTTTAACTCCTATTCTTCCCGTGAAATTGCCGCGAGCGCTTCTTTCGCGGCCATCTGTTCTGCGTCTTTTTTGTTTTTACCTCTTCCACAACCGCGAACCTTTCCACCTATCTCCACTTCGACAAAAAATATTTTGTCATGTTCAGGCCCTCTGGTTAATTTTACTCTATAATCAGGGTACTTTCCGGATTCACGCTGCACCCTTTCCTGAAGCTTGCTTTTATAGTTTATAAGATCTCTGTCTTCGATGTCTTCATGCATATTACTCAGGACAAAACTTACAACAAAGGCCATTGCTACTTTAAAACCACCATCGTTATACAAAGCGCCGATAATTGCTTCCATAACATCCGCCAGTATCGAATCCTGGGTATGAACTCCATCTCGGTGCGCGTTTTTACTGAGGATTATATATTCTTTAAGTCCCAGTTTTTCCGCTTTCTTTGCCAGAATATTTTTACTTACGAGAAGGGATTTTTTCTTGGTTAGTTTTCCTTCATTTTCATTTGGAAATTTCTTCATAAGGTAAGCAACAGTAGCAAGTCCCAAAACAGCGTCTCCTAGAAATTCAAGCCGTTCATATGTTACATCCTTCCTCTCAGAGGAAAGCATCCCAAGAACAGAGCTGTGCGTTAAAGCTTCAATCAGGTTTTTCCTGCGACGAAAACGATATCCTATCTTTTTTTCAAGAATGTCTAGATGGTCATCTCCACCATCAAAGACCCCCTGGAAAAAATCCTTAAAACGATTTATAAACTTACCCATAAAAAATCAGCAGCTCAGTTATCAAAACTCTTTAGAACAAGACTTACATTATGTCCACCAAAACCAAATGAATTACTTATCACATAGCGCAGTTTCTTCTCACGCGCCTCCGGCACATGATTGAGAAGACAATCCTTATCGATATTTTTGAGATTTGCAGTGGGCGGCATAACATTATTTACCAAAGCCATTGTGGATAAAATAAACTCTACTCCCGCGGCGCCTCCGAGAAGATGGCCGGTACAAGATTTTGTTGAACTGACATGAACAGAGCTATCTTTTCCGAAAAGAGACAATATAGCCTGTGCTTCAGCCTTGTCATTATACTTCGTAGATGTGCCGTGGGCATTTATATAATCGATGTCTTCAGGTCTAAGTCCGGCATCTTTCAGCGCCATCCGCATCGAGGCAATAGCTCCCTCTCCGCTTGGAGATGGAGAAGTTATATGATAGGCATCACTTGTCATACCAACCCCAACCATCTCGGCATATATCTTCGCTCCTCTTTCCTTAGCGTGCTCAAGCTCCTCAAGGAGAATAATACCCGCGCCTTCAGCTACAACAAAGCCATCACGATCCGCATCAAATGGCCGACTCGCAGTCTGGGGATCATCATTCCGAGTTGAAAGGGCCTTCATTGAGCAGAAACCTCCAACTCCCATAGGAGAAATCGTAGCCTCTGTTCCACCTGTAACAGCCGCTTTCGCATAACCGCTTTTTATTGCCATCCATGAACTCGCAATAGCGTGCCCCCCTGAAGCGCAAGCGGAGACTGTAGCGTAGTTAGGCCCCTTGAATCCATACCGGATAGAAACCAGGCCGGAAGCCATATCGGCGATCATCATAGG
>JAGHBT010000261.1 GCA_021160845.1 bacterium
AAATAGTAGCGAGGAATGGTGGCCACATTGCTTCAAGCCTTGGGTGTGTTGAAATCACCATAGCCCTTCATTACGTATTTGATGCTCCAAAAGACAAAATAGTTTGGGATGTCGGACATCAATCTTACGCCCACAAGATCATTACGGGACGGCGGGAAGCATTTAAAAAACTGCGCGAATATAAAGGAATAAGTGGATTCCCAAATATTTTTGAAAGTAACTACGATACATTTGGAGTTGGTCACGCTGGCACCGCTATATCAGCTGCCCTTGGTTTCGCCGTGGCCAGAGACCTTAGAGGAGATAAAAATTTCGTAATCAGTGTCGTTGGAGACGGAGCAATATCATCCGGGATGGCATTCGAGGGAATCAACCAAACAGGGCACATGGGAAAAAGCAGGTTTGTTGTCGTACTAAATGACAATAAAATGTCTATATCAAAAAATGTGGGCGCTCTCTCGAAATACCTGACAAGAATCACAACAGGGGAATTGTATCTACAGCTTGAGAAGGATGTGTGGAAATTCATGGGCAAAATTCCAACTCTGGGGGGTAAAGCGCAGAAAATAGCCAAGAAAATGAAGGAAAGTATTAAAACCTTGGTTGTGCCAAATATGTTTTTCGAAGACCTGGGGTTTAATTATCTTGGACCTATTGACGGACATGACTTGAACCAATTGATAAATACATTTTCAAAGGTAAAAAATATAGTGGGGCCCGTTGTTATTCATGCCGTTACAAAAAAGGGGAAAGGTTATTCATTCGCTGAGGAAAACGCTGAAAAATTCCACGGCGTCGGAGAATTTTATAAGGACACAGGAGACTCGAAGACACAATCAAAAAAGAAAAAATACAGCAATATCTTTGGAGAAACAATTATAGATATTGCCAGAAAGGATAAAAAAGTAGTTGTGATCACTGCTGCCATGAAACAGGGTACGGGACTCGCAAATTTCGCTAAAGAGTTTCCTGACAGATTTTTTGATGTCGGCATAAGTGAACAACACGCAGTTACATTTGCCGCTGGTTTGGCTAGAGAAGGATTTAAGCCTTTCGTTGACATCTATTCAACATTTCTTCAGAGAAGTCTTGATCAAATAATTCACGATGTAGCTTTACAAAAACTGCCAGTGCGATTCTTACTGGACAGAGCGGGGATTGTGGGCAAAGATGGACCAACGCATCACGGCAATTTTGATCTCAGTTACCTAAGAATGATTCCTGGAATGGTGCTAATGGCTTCTTCGGATGAGGAAGAGATGAGACGAATGATTTTTAATTTGTACAACATTGAAGATGCCCCCTCAGCACTACGTTTTCCGAGGGGGACAGTGAAAGGCGTTGAGCTCTTTAACGAAAAAAAAGCCCTGGAATTCGGAAAAGGAATTTTAATAAAAAAAGGAAAGGACGCTTCAATTTTAGCAGTCGGAACGATGGTGGAGGTTGCAATAAAAGCAAGTGATCTGCTTATAAAATATGGTATTAACTTGGCTGTTGCAAACGCAAGGTTTGTTAAACCGGTTGACAGGGATTTAATTATTCAATGTTGTGATGGTGGTGTTCCAATTTTTACTATTGAGGAAAATGCAGTTACTGGTGGTTTTGGAAATGCCGTATCTGAAATACTCTCTGAATACGGGTTAAGAAATTTACATGAAATGATTGGAATACCGGATGATTTTGTCACTTATGGAACAAGAGAGCAGTTGCTTGACGATATCAATTTGACACCTGAAGGAGTGGCAAATATTGTACGATTATGTTTGGAAAAAACTAAAAATTCTACTAGGGAGGTTTGAAAAAATGGAAATTAAGAAATTGGGAATCATTGCTAATATGAAAAAAAAAGCGATTAATTCCATAATTTCAGAAGCAATACAAATCATACCCGACCAAGTAGAACTTTTTGGAACGAAAGATGTTTCGGCCCTTTTTGGGGAGAGCAAAGTAAAATTCTCAGAATCTTTTCATGAATGCGACACAGTTGTTGCTTTTGGTGGAGATGGGACCATCCTGACAGCAGCGAGAATAATTGAAAAGGACGAAATCCCACTTCTTGGAATAAAAATTCGTAGTTTAGGATTTCTTGCGGAAGATAATCTTAACAAAGCCATTAACGCCCTTTTTAATGGGAAATTCAATATACAGGAAAGGATGCGACTCGAAGTAATAAATGTTGATAATGAATGGGGGAAAAAGGTTACGGCGCTCAATGATGTCGTTATTCACGGCGTTGGATTATCACGTGTGTTACATATCAAAATCTGTATTAATGGCACTCTTCTTGGAGAATATTTGTCCGATGGAGTTATTATTTCTACCCCTACAGGTTCAACTGCATATTCCCTGGCAGCAGGTGGTCCAATCGTTACACCCGTTGGAATGAAGGCTTTCTTAATTACTCCGTTATGCCCGCATTCACTTTCTGTAAGACCAGTAGTAATCAGCGGGGAACAATCCTTCCAGGTTGAAGTTATTGAAGCCGCAGAGAAAACCCTTATTACAATTGATGGGCAGGAAACACGAGATATCCATATAGGCGAAACATTGACTTTTAGTAAAAGCAGCAAGGTTACAAAATTAATTGTGACTGAAAACTATAATTTCTACAGGCTCGTTAGGAAAAAGCTGAAGTGGGGGGGGGTCTTAAGGAAGCGGTAAGCTTTGCCTATTTTAAAATGATTTGTGAATTAAGAATCAAAAATTTGGCTGTTGTCGAAGATACAGTACTTAAATTAAACCGTGGGCTTAATGTTTTGACGGGATCGACGGGTGCCGGAAAGTCAATTATTTTAACCGCAGTTTCATTATTATCCGGAGACAGAGCAAGGAAAACTTTGATTAGAAAAGGCGCCCAAAATTTATTTGTTGAGGGAACCTTTAAAATACAAAAAAATTGGCCCCTTAAAAATATCCTTGGTATGGATAGCGATGATGATCTTCTTCTAATAAGACGTCAAATAAACGCGAATGGGAATAATCGTATTTGGATTAATGGCATTCTCTCCACAAACTCAACTGCAAAAAAAATAACCGGGATGCTTTTTGAACTTCACGGCCAGCATAAACAGCAGGAACTTCTTAATCCTGATTCTCACATTGATTATCTAGATAGCAGAGGTGATTACGACTCCCTTTTAATAAATTGTGAGAAAAAGGTAAAGGAATTCAGAAACACCTATAACGAATTATTAAAGTTAAAAAAAGAGGAAAATAGAAACAGGGAAAAGAAGGACTTTTTGGAGTATCAGTACAATGAATTAATAAAATTAAATCTGCAAACTGGATTGAAAGATAGGCTAAAAAAGAAGATCGGTAAGGCGAAAAATATTCATAAATTCATGTCAGCCCTTCAAAAATCCAAGAATCTCCTTGAAAATTCTAATGGGAGTGTAATTGATAACCTTGAGAAAATTCGTAAAGAACTCCAAAGCATATCTTCAATAGATGATAAATGGGGAAAGACTGCTTCAAGGATAGAAGAATTAGTGTCCGGGCTGAACGAAGTCAGAAGAGAAATAGAGTATTCTTTTGAGAGTGATCCTTTTGAACCTGAAGATCTTGAATCCTTGCAACAAGAGATTGCCTTAATTCAAAGCGCCGAAAGGAAATACGACAAGAACTATGATGAATTAATCGAATACAGGGATTATCTGGGAACAGTTTTGAAAAGTTTAAAAGAGGGATCTGATGAAATCATTGAGAATAGGACAAAGATAGGAAAGATCAAGAACGAGCTTATCCCAATCCTTGAGGAATTAAGTAATCAAAGGGTAAAAACCGCAGCTATACTTGATAAAGATGTTACAGAAGAATTAAGACAACTTGGTATAGAAGGCGCACTATTTATTACAGAAATAAATCAAATGAAAATAAAATCTTTATATAGTGAGGATTATGAATTAAATTTACCTCTGAAGGGTTGGGACAGTGTTGAATTTATGCTAAGAACAAATATTGGTGAAGATATCCAACCCCTTTGTGATATAGTTTCCGGGGGGGAACTCTCCAGAGTAACCTTGGTCCTGAGGAGTTTGTTAGTTGAGAAAAAGAGTATTCCGACCTTAATATTCGATGAAATCGACGCCGGGCTTGGAGCTGATATCGGTGATAAGGTTTCAGATAAAATGAGTGATCTTTCTGAAAACTATCAGCTCATTTGCATTACACACCTTGCACAAATAGCTGCTGGAGCACGACAACACATTGTTATTAAAAAAAATGTAAAGGAAGGGAGGACAATTTCATCAGCATTCCAGATAGAAGGAAAGCAAAGAGTAAATGAAATAGCAAGACTGTTAGGAGGAGAAAAAAAGCTAAGTTTTGAACTGGCAACGGAACTTATAAAGGAAAAAAGCGCCCGTAGCTCAGCTGGATAGAGCACCGGCCTCCGGAGCCGGGTGTCAGAGGTTCGAATCCTCCCGGGCGCGAAATACTTTTCACCCTTTAATATTTTTCTGACATAAAGGTTAATTACCCGGAAAGTCTATACAGAAACAAGGAATATGAACAATGGCATTCTTCTTGAGAATATTTTTTATTTATCTGATTTTCTATCTCTTGTTTAAGTTTCTTAAAATTTTTTTTAATTCAAACACTAAAACATCGGAACACCGGGAAAAAAGAAAAACTGCCAATAATGACGGATATTATAAAAACATCACAGACCAAAAGATCGAAGACGCTGAATATGAAGATATTGAAACGGAGAAAAACAAATGATTCTGCAATTAAGAAAACCAGATAGAAGACAATTCAAATCAAAGGTATTGGAGAAAAGAAAGAGAGAGAGAGAAATATATTATTCAACCCTCTCCATATTAATAGTAAAAATCATTCTCCTTGTATTTTTGTCCATTTTGCTATCGGTATCATTC
>JAGHBT010000089.1 GCA_021160845.1 bacterium
CATAAAAGAAGTTACACTCAAAGTAGTACCTGTTATTAGTGAAAGGAAAACAACGCCTATCACAGCCAGCGGCAATGTAAACATAATCACGAAAGGATGAGAGAAGGATTCGAATTGCGACGCAATGATTACATACATAAGTACAATGGCTAAAAGAAGCGCCTGGAAAAGGGTCGTAAAGCTTTCCTTCATATTTTTATATGTCCCACCATATTCAATGAAATAGCCGGGGGGCAGCTTTTCTTCAATATACTTGATTTCCTCTTTTATTTCGGCAATTGTACTGCCAAGATCCCTGCCGACAATATTGGCTGTCACCTTGGCAACTCGAACCTGGTGCTCTCTTTGAATTTTTAACGGGCCTTCACCCGGCAAAATTTTTGCCACCTGATTCAGCGGCACTGTAAAACCCAGCGGTGATACAATATTTATGTGTTCAACATCCATCAGACTGTTTCTATTTTTTTCATCCAACCTGACCCGGATATCAATTTCGTCTCCGCCTTTTCTAAATTTTCCGGCTTTAGTTCCCAGGGTCGCGGTGCGTACTGCGGAAGCAATCTGCGCTACCGTAAGCCCATAGCGAAAAGCCTTATCCCTGTCGATGACAATATGTTGTTCTATGTTTGTTTCCTTTAAGGAATTATCGACATCACGAATTCCGCGAATATATGCAATTCGGTTTTCAATCGCATCGCTGATAGTTTTAAGCTCAACTAAATCTTTTCCAAATATCTTTATAGCGACAGGATCAGATTCACTCCCTCCCATCATCATGCTGGACATATCGAGAACGTTGTAGCTCACACCTTCTAATTTCGGAGCTTTGCTTCTGATCTCCTCCATAATTTCGTCGGAAGATCTGTCCCTGTCTTCCACATCTTTCAACTTCATAAACAGGGCGGCTTCATTAACACCCCCGGGATTACTGGGATCCGATTGTGCCATTCCTTCTCCCATTGTACCCACAATTGCCATAACCACTTTTACTTCTTCAATTTTGCTAACGATATCTTCAAGCTGCGAGGCAACTTCGTTAGTTTGCTCCAGTTCCGTACCTACGGGCATTTTGATTTTTAGAACCTGCATGGGTATATCTGATTTGGGAATAAATTCCGTTCCCATAAATTGAATAAGTCCAACTGAAATAAAAAATAGAACCGCCACACTCCCTATGGCACTCAGGCGGTGACGCAACGTCCACCCGAGCAGTTTTAGATACTTATTTTTGAATTTTTCAAATCCTTGCCAGCCGCTAGCTTTTTCATATTCTTTTACCGAGCTTCTCTTTTTGAATAGTACAGACGCTATCAGTGGCACAATGGTAAGCGCAACAAATAAAGACGCGACAAGGGAAAAAGATACAGTCAATGCCAGACCGCGAATTAATTGGCCGGAAATGCCGCCGCCGAACATCATAGGGAAAAATACGGAAACTGTTGTCAAAGTGGACGCTGTGATCGCCATGCCGACTTCAGACGCGCCAACCTTGGCTGCTGTAATTCTATCGTCGCCCAACTCGAGATGCCGGTAGATATTTTCAATAACCACCACCGCGTTATCCACCAGCATTCCTACCCCAAGCGCCAGACCAGCCAGCGTCATTATATTTAAAGAATAACCGGCGGCATAAATGGGAATGAAAGTGGCAATTATTGAAATTGGAATTGCCAGAGAAATTGCCAGAGTCGGCCGCCAGTTTCTTAAAAACAAAAACATTATCAAAACTGCTAACAACCCGCCGATTATAGCATTATTCATTGTCCGCGAAGTAACCTGCCTGACTACTTTTCCCATATCCATAATTTCTGTAAATTGCAGGTTTCCGGGTAACCGTTTTTCAAGTGCAACAATTTCCTTCTTTACATTCTCTGTTGCCGTTAAAGTGTTCGCTCCCGATTCCTTTGACACCATCATCATTACCGTAGGCTTTTTGTTGAAACGTATATAGTATCTCTGCTCTTTAAATCCGCTTACAACTTTTCCAATATCTTTTATATAAATTATATTTCCCGTTTGTGTAAGTGAAACCGGCGTGTTTTCAATTTCTTCAATGGATTTGTATTCCCCCACCGTTCGAAGCAGATAATCGTTTTGATATTCGGTCAAATGTCCTGCGGGCATATTTAGATTTTGCGCAGATAATATTTTAACCACGTCGTCGATGGAGATATGCCTTTGATCAAGTTTGGCTTTATCAACGATGATCTGTTTTTGCGCTTCTTTACCGCCCATGACCATAACTGAAGCTACGCCTTCAAGGTGTTTTAATTCAGGCTCTACTTCATCTTCTATTATTTTACGTAATTTATATGTATTTTCCGCGCCAACCACACCATACATCAACACCGGCATCTCGGATAAATTGATTTTCATTACCATTGGTTTTTGTGCATCATCCGGAAGTTGGTCCGATATCAAATCGATAGCATCTCTTAAATCCTGGGCAGCGAAATCAAGATTAGCGCCCCATACGAATTCCACGGATAAAATCGAAAAGTTCTCTTTGCTTTCTGATTTTAATGTTTTGATATCTTTTACAGAAGCAATAGCGCTTTCAATGAGCTTTGTCACTGTTTCTTCGATGTCCTCGGAAGAAGCGCCGGGATATACAGTCACAATTGTCACTTGCGGATAATCAAGATCCGGCATCATCTCCAGAGCCAGTTGTCGAAACGTAACTAAACCCAGAATTATGACTAAAATTGTCAGCATAGTTACCGTAACTCTTCTATTTACAGAAAATTCAGGCAATTTCATATTCTTAACTCCTTATCGTCTCAGTTGTTTTTAATTAACACCTTCGTGCCGTCTTTCAAACCAACATTTCCCCTGGTAATTACCATTTCTCCTTCGCTAACTCCCGAAACTACTTGAATTTCATGTTCGGATTCGATACCTGTAGTAACAGCTCTTCTTTCAGCTATATTGTTATTGACAATAAATACGACAGAGCTGTTTTTGAGCAACGCTTGTTTGGGAATTACCAAGGCATCTTTTTGTTCCTCTATAGTTATTGACAGCATTACAAATTGGTTTGGTTTTAATTTGCGGTCTTTATTGTCTATTTTGACTTCTACAGTAAATGTCCCGGAGATGAGATCGGCTTCTTGAGAGATAAAAGACACTCTCCCCAAAAATTGCTGATCCGGATAACTCTCTGCGGTAATTATCACATTCCGGTTTAACTTAATTTTAGCAATATCTCTATCCGACACCTGTACTTTTGCCTTTAAATTATCAATATTTACCAACCGTAAGATTGCTGGCCCTGCCGCGCTAAAAGACATCGGCATATATACTTCCCCCACATTTTTTAGCTTTTCTGTTATAAAGCCGTCAAAAGGCGCTCTGACTTTATTGTTTCCCTTCATAAATTTATAAGCCGCTTTTGCCGTAATATAACCGGCTTCAACCTGATCGAAAGATTGTTGATCGATAGTTCCGGTTTCTTTTAACTTTAACATGCGACGATAACTTTTGGCAGCGCTTTCATACTGCGCTTTTGCCTGTACAAATTGTGTACTGTCCATAACTGCCAATAAATCGTTCTCGTGCACATAGTCCCCTTTTTTCACAGCGTACTTCAATACTCTTGCCGCGACGTCAGGAGCAATATTAGCCGATTTTTCTGAAAAGAGTTTGCCGGAATATTTCAAATATGAAACAAAATCCCTTTTTTCAATCGTTGTTGTATTTACATAATTTATCCCTTGGTATGTTGTACTTTCACCCTTGTCATTATTTTGGCAAGAAAACAGCATAACACTTAAAACCAAAACCGCTCCAACAACATTCATTTTCATAATTCTTCTCTTTAACATTTCATTCCTCCTTATCGGTTTC
>JAGHBT010000232.1 GCA_021160845.1 bacterium
GCCCCCCCATAAACTTGTCAACAAAAGCGAAAATCACACGGCTGTCAATCTCCAATATTCCCTTTCCCGTTAGAGGGGGTAAATCCACAATAGCAATACATGAAGGATTTGAAACCCCTTCAATAAAATTCTGAAATATTTTATGTTCAACTCCGACCGGAGATACAGTCACCATCGATCTAAAAAATGTTGATAACGATATCGCCATCGCTTTTGAAGCACCGTCTATGACAGTAGAAAGATTGGCATAGAAAGTCTTTGATAACGAAGGTGGTTTACCAAAATCGTAAGATGAAAAAGTTTCCATCTTAGAAACCTCAATCGGTTTAATTTCCTTGAAGTCCTTGCTAACAGAGCCTAATACTCTGTTTGCCTCTTCCTGCGTAAGAATGTCCACTATCTAAATATTCCTCTCTATTGAATTATAAAATCTGAGAAGTACAAATGGAGCAGCTTTCCGGACTGCAATGCTTTGCTCAATCTGTCATTCAAATCCTTCTTTAAAGCGTTTATTTCCTCATCGCTATCGAAATCACTCACCCTCTTACCTGTAATGCGTGATATTACTATATCCTTCAGACTGGATTCGCGCGCCTTAATCTCTTCCTCCATCCCGGAGTTACCAATCTCAAGGCCGATTGTAAGCTTCAGGTAGTGCAGCTTGTTATTTTCCTTCAGATTGACGAGTATATCTTCAATCTGAATTATCTTTCCTCTTTTATTCTCGTATAACTTGGCCTCTTTTATTTCAGTTTTCTTTTCGTCTGCCTTATTCGACATGACATTTACCATCAGGAAGGCAATTCCAATTTGAGCCACCAGCAATATTCCAATAAGCAGCAGCGGATTCTTTAAAATCGACGGTTTTTTATTACCGGAATCCTTTTCTTCCTTTTTTCCTTCTTCTTTTTCCTCTTCAGCCATTGTTTTCTCCTTTACCTGTCATATCCCTTACTTTTTCTTTTTCAAGTTTATCCTTATAATTCACATAGATTTCCACTCGGCGGTTCTTCGCCCTGTTTTCCTCCGAGTCATTACTTACAAGAGGCTTATATTGGCCGCATCCCACAGCCATTAAGTCCTCGCCCTTAATTCCATTTTCGGCGAGGAATGTAAGTACTTTCACTGCCCTTGAAGATGAAAGATCCCAGTTGGAAGAAAACTCTTCGTTATGAATCGGAACATCGTCCGTATGCCCTTCAACCCGGATAACAGCGTCAATGTTTTCCAAAATTGTGAATAATTCGGAAAGTACCTTCTTCCCTTCTTCTTTCATGCTTGAACTGCCAGACCCGTACAGCAGAGGGTTGGCCATTCGTATTAGCATCCCCTCATCCGTTTCAGAGATTTCCACTTTGTCTTCCAGTCCTGCAAGTTCGGCAAATTCCTCAAATTCCTCAAATTCCTTTCTTATTCGTTCAATTTCCTGCTGATAACGGGTTGGAGTGGGAAGGCTTTCCATTTCTATTATGGAAGAATCAAACTTCATCACACCCAGGGCACCCTTCAACGACCCCATAGCCTTTCTGAACTTGCTTTCTTGAATTGAAGACATACTTACCAACATCACGAAAAAACATAGAAGCAGAGTCATCATGTCACCATAAGTAACCATCCACGCGGGAGCTCCTTCTTCTCCCCCCTTTTTCTTTTTTCTTCCCCTGTCCATTTCCTATTTATCCTTTTCCTCAAGAAGCCTTTTCTCCGCGGGCGAAACGAAAGATTTGAGTTTTTCCTTCACAATTCTAGGTGTATCTCCCTCTTTTATCGCCATTATTCCCTTAATAATGAGTTCCATTCTCTGGACTTCTTTCTCGGATCTCCCTTTAAGTTTTTCGGCCATAGGAATGCAAAAAAGGTTAGCTATAAACGCCCCATAGAAAGTAGTAAGAATCGCTACAGCCATCCCGGGGCCTATCGCGCTTGGATCATTCATCTGGCTGAGCATCCCCACAAGTCCAATCAAAGTACCAATCATCCCAAAAGCGGGAAACATCGCGCCCATAGTCTTAAGTACATTTTGTCCTTCTTCGTGTCTGCTTTCAACCGCGCCAAGTTCTGTATATAGGATAGCACTGATAAGCTCAGATTCTGTCCCATCCACAGCAAGCATTAACCCTTTTTTTAAATATGGATCGGACTCATTCTCCGCTTCCTCCTCGAGTGAAAGCATTCCTTCCTTCCTAGCCTTTTCCGCGTACCCTACAATCGCCTGTATTGACTCATACAATGATTTTTCCTTGTGCAGAATGGTTTTCTTAACAACTTTAGAAACCTTAAGCAGAGTAGCTAAAGGAAAACTGATTAATGTAGCCGCCAGACCACCGCCGACCGTAGCGAGTATAGAAGGAATATTCACAAATGTGTTCGGGTTTCCGGCCGAAACAATTGACATAGCTATCAACGAAATTCCCGCAATAATGCCACTAATTGTCGCTATATCCATTCTTATCTCCAGTAATCAATATATTGACGATTGATCGGTAACAAAATCTCGCCCATTCCAAGCGGTATATTCAACCGCTGACGAGAACCCGCATTACATTCATTTATTTTCATTAAACCTGTTTTCAATTTCCCCGCCCGCAGGTATGGCATAGACGGGGTGCTTACTCCTGTATTCATATATTCTGTTCAAAACTTCTTCCATTTTTTCCTTTACCATCAGATGCCTGCCGGTAGTAAGTTTAATAATTGTATCTGGGGTTTCTTCAATAAATTCGATTAAATCCGCGTTTACAATTATCACTCTGTCATCTAGTCTCGTTACTTTAATCATCTATACCCTACTTTTTCAAATTCACAAGTTCCGCTAGAATCTGATCACCCACTGAAATGATTCTCGCATTTGCCTGAAATCCGCGCTGAGCAATAATCATCTCAGTAAAT
>JAGHBT010000267.1 GCA_021160845.1 bacterium
GATAAATTTGTCGATCGGATTATTTCTTCTGACATTTCTATAATTTTAAATATAAATGATGTTCTTCCTGGGACTTATACGGTTGAACCTGAAGTGATAGTTCCTGACGGAATTCAACGCTATTGGCTTGATGTTGACTCGTTCGGTGTAACTGTTTTCCCTGACTCAACCGGAATTGGTGATAAGAATTAAGACTTCGAATAAAATCCGAGTATTATTAAAAAAATGGATGGGGGTAGTGGCTTTAGTGTCGGTGTTTGTCCTTACCCTTATGGCGTTTTTCCTGAAAAAAGAGGATGTAGCACATACACCGGTTTCTATTGGGGTTTGTGTTTTTGATTCTTCAAGAGTTGATTTTACATTCCGGTCTTTTGGCGCTTGGATCAGAAAGAATAGTGGCGGAGAGATTAACTGGAAATATTTTAAGGATTATCGCGAAAGAGAATCATGTGATCTATATATGTTAACTTCGGTTCAGGTTGCCAAATCACTGAATCCGGACACAGCCTGTCTGTTTCTTACTGCCGAGGCTACTGCTGACGGGAAATATCCGGAGGGTGTGCTTTTTATGAGGAAAGAGGCTGTTTTCAAGGGAGAACCCATCGGTTTTCTCTCGTCCGAATCAGCCGCTTGTTTTGTTTCTCCAATACTGGCCTTGAAGGACAGTATAAAGAGCTTCGGTATCGAAGAGGCTAATATTGAATTTCTCGGATGCAATAGTTGCTTACGGCAGCTCTTTTTTGGTGTGTTGTTCGGTAAATATATTGCTGCCGGAATGGATATGGAGCGGTTTAGTTTACTAATGTCAACAGAAATGGTGCGTGGCAATGAACTGAAGATAGTTGCCCGGGGCAAAAGAGCGCCGGAAATATTATTGGTGGCTTCAAAATCTATAGATAAGAGAAAATTGGAAAGTTTAAGAAAAATATTTACAGGAAAATTTAATCAAATGCCGAAGCTTCTTAAAAGAGATTTATTTGAACTTGGTATAGCGGGCTTTTCTTCCAGCGAAGAAAGAGAACTGGAAATGGTGAGGGAAATGCTATCTCTTTATGATGAAAGGATATTGAGATATCATCCTTGAGTTTACAACTATAATTTTTTTATATTATGCAATACCGGATTTTATTTGACGTTTGGACATGGCTGTTGGAACAAGAGAGAGTGCTAAAAGCTCTTTAAATGCTGGCAGCTTGCTTGTCTTTTATTTTTTAAAGGATTATTGAAGAGTGAAGACATTAAAATGTTGGTTTCCGTTACTATTCTGGGTTTTTCTAATCTTTGGATTATCCTCTATCCCGAATATTTCTCCGGAGGGAATCAAATTGCCCCCGGGAAGCGACAAGGTAATACACTATTTCGAATATACAGTACTTGCTTTGTTGTTTTATCGCGGTTTAGTTTATGGCAGAAGGAGTATTGGCAATTTAATAGCGGGGGTTGTTGTAATAGCCGGATCAGGCATTGCTCTGATGGATGAGTTTTACCAGAGTTTTATTCCGGGACGAGACTCCAGCTTTTTCGATTTGGTTGCCGATTTTTCAGGAGTTATAACCGGAACGGTCATCTATTATTTTATACGTAGACACATGATAAAGAGAAGAAAGGAATTATGAAGTTCAAAAAACCCCGAGGCACACAGGATCTCCTTGGAAAATATATGGAAAAATGGAGTAGCGTCGAAGAACGTATAACCGGAATATTACGAAGTTATGGTTATCTGGAGATAAGAACCCCGATTTTTGAAGTATCGGATTTGTTTGTAAGAACAGTTGGTGAGTCCTCTGACATCGTAACGAAAGAAATGTACATGTTTAAGGATAAGAAGGGAAGAAGGTTAACTCTCCGGCCGGAAAACACAGCTCCGGTTATGAGGGCTTATCTCGAAAATGGTTTGCAGAGGCAAGGCGGTATAAGCAGATTTTATTACATGGGACCGATGTTCAGATATGACAGACCCCAGGCGGGAAGGTATCGCCAATTCCATCAGATCGGGGCAGAGGCTATAGGCACATCCAATCCGGCAATAGACGCGGAGATTATAAATCTCAGCATGGATATTTACAGGGCCTTTGGATTTTCTTCTCTCCAGGTAAGGCTGAATAGCGTTGGGTGTATGAAATGCCGAGGGGAATATATGGGGTTTCTCAGAGAAAAGCTCGAGGAGTATAAACCAGAATTATGCGATGATTGCCGTCAAAGAACCGATACAAATCCGCTTCGTGTTTTTGATTGTAAGACGTGTGTAAGCGTCAAGGAGAAGCTACCGACAATAACGGATCATCTGTGCGAAGAATGCAATGAACATTTTGAGAAGTTGTGCGCTATTCTTAAACAGATGGGTGTTGATTTTGTCATTGATCCATTACTCGTAAGGGGACTGGATTACTATACTAAAACAGCTTATGAAATTGTTTGTCCGGAGCTTGGGGCGCAAAACGCTCTTTGCGGCGGGGGGAGATATGACGGGCTAGCGAGTGAACTCGGCGGTGTTTCTATTCCCGCTGTTGGTTTTTCTGCAGGTATGGAGCGTTTGATGCAGATCCTTCCGGATGAATTGGATAAAAGTGAAACTACCATGACACGCGCCTATTTTGTTGTTTTTGATGATAAATGCAGCATACAGGCGATGGTGTTGGCTGACAGGTTGAGATCCGCCGGTTTTGTGGCATATGTTGATTTTTCAATGCGCAGTATTAAGAAACAGCTCAAGAGCGCTTCCACTCGCGGATATGATTACGCCGTATTTGTTGGGCAAAAGGAGATCGAAGACAAAGAGGTAACATTGAAAAACATGGAATCAGGCGATCAGGTAACTGTTTCTTTTGAAAAACTTGTCTCATATTTCAGTGAGAAGGGAGTTGTGGGAATTGAGTGAACCGAGCCTTTATCATGTAAGTAAAGAATGGAAACGGACGCATAGATGTGGGGAAGTCCGGAAGAATGATGTGAATACCGATGTAACCCTGGCCGGCTGGGTAAAAAAGGTAAGGGAGTTTGGCGAACTTACATTTGTTGATTTGTGGGACAGAACAGGTATGGTACAACTTGTTTTCGATTCGCAGGATTCCGAGCTTAACAGCCTCGCGAAATCATTAAAAGCGGAAGATGTGATTGCGTGCAAAGGAAGGATTAGAAATCGTCCCTCTGATATGATTAATAGGGATATGAAGACCGGCGAGGTGGAGATTTATATTGGAAGTTTTGTAATATTTAATCGTAGCAAAGTTCCACCTTTTGTTGTCTCAGATAAAGGGAAGGCCAATGAGGATCTTCGTTTAAAGTACAGATATCTTGATCTTAGACGGGATTCTATGCAGAAGAACCTGCGGTTGAGGCATGATATTGCTATGACAGTAAGGTTCTTTCTTTCCAAACATGGTTTTTTGGAGATTGAAACTCCAATGTTGGTAAAAAGAACTCCCGAGGGAGCGCGTGATTATCTTGTCCCGAGCAGGTTGCAGGCCGGCAAATTCTATGCTCTTCCACAGAGTCCTCAGCTCTATAAACAGATGTTAATGGTTTCCGGGGTTGATCGATATTTCCAGCTTGCAAGGTGCATGCGGGATGAGGATTTACGAGCTGACCGTCAGCCTGAACATACCCAGATAGATATAGAAATGAGTTTTATTTCCGAAGATGATATTATTGATTTGTCGGAGAAACTTATGAAGAAGATTTTTTCAGAAGTATGCGGTGTTGAACTGGATATTCCTTTCCCCAGAATCAGTTATAAAACTGCTATGGCCGATTTTGGTACTGACAAACCGGATATTGGGATAGGATTGGAGATACATGATTGTACGGATATATTTAGAGCTACCGGGTTCAGAGCCTTTTCCTCAATTATAGCCGAAGGTGGTGTAGTAAGAGGGATTTCGTATGAAGACGGCTACGGCTTATCCAAAAGTCAAATTAAGAAACTGGAAAAAACCGCGCGGGAAAAGGGTGCTAAAGGACTTGTATGGTTAAAGGTGGATGGTGGAGTGAATTCTCCCATTGAAGCCTTCCTGTCTGATGATGAGATTGCCGGGCTCAAGAGAGAATTTGGTTTGGATGAAGGGCAAAAATCTTTGATTTTGCTTGTGGCGGGCAATTTTGAAATATCCACCGCGGTTCTTGGAGCTATCAGGAAAAGTGTTGTGATAAGTAAAACTCAGGACAAAAACAACGAGTATCATTTTGTGTGGGTAAATAAATTTCCTCTCTTTTTCGAATCGGGTGAAGGAGGAATGGAACCGGCGCATCATATTTTCTCAATTCCTCTTGAAGAGGATTTAGAACTTCTCGATAAAAATCCTTTAAAGGTCCGTGGCCACCTATACGATCTTGTATGCAATGGTGTAGAACTTGGATCAGGAAGCATCCGTGTTCATAATAGAAAGTTGCAGGAAAGACTTCTATCTCTTATAGGAATTGACAGACAAAACGCCGGAGAAAAATTCGGGTTTTTACTGGAAGCATTCGAATATGGCGCTCCACCGCATGGTGGTATTGCTTTAGGGCTCGACCGTCTCGCGATGATTATGGGAGGCGGCGATTCGATAAGGGAATATATTGCTTTTCCAAAAACACAGAATGCTGTTTCTCTAATGGATGGAGCTCCTTCCAGGGTAGAAGAGGAGGTCTTGCGGGAGCTTCACATAAGGATTTCAAAAAAGGAGACAGAGAAGTAGTTTATAAGTTTCCGGCATGTTTTTTGCGGAATTATAGATTATTGAGAGTGGTTTTTGCTTGACAATAGGCTGTTTCAATATTAATGTAAACTTGATTTACTTGCTTGGATAACCAGATGGAGGAATACAAGTTATGAAACTGATTGCTAAAAGATTTTTATTTATACTATTGGTATCTTTCTCTCTGGTTTTTGTTGTTTCCTGCGGTCCGGTTCCCTATTGCTCAACAGACCTTGTAACACTCGATGAAACAAGGCTTGATGCTGTTACATATGAAGAAGAAGCTGCAAAAACCGGCAAAGAAGTGAGCAAACTTGAAAAGGATGTAAAGGAAGTTCAACTGAAAATATCTAATATTGAAGGCAAACCGGCTGAACTTGAGAAGAGAATTCATGAGTTGAGAAAGGGTAGCGGTCTGGAATAGAGGGAAAATGGAAATTGAGGGAGTTATTATATGCTGAATAAACAGACATTAAGTGCATTCATTGCGTTGCCGGTTTTGTTTATATTTCTTTTCTCTGACGGGTGCAGCAAGTATGTGCCAAGACCGATAGATATTACTAAAGGCGAGTATTATGAAGAAGAGGGTGAATATCAAAAGCTTTCCGGTAAAGATAGGGAAGAATATTGTGTAAAACTTTCAGAAGAACTTATGCGGCTCCAGGATAGAGTGCAAACCGCCAAAAAACAGTTTGCTGAAGATAAGGAGAATATCAAAAGCCTGAAGAAGGAATTGAGGGAAGATCGAAGTAAATATTCCAGGCTAAATGTTCAATTTGAGGAATATTCGAAGCAATTGCAGAAGCTTGTTTCTCTTCCAAAGAAGTGGAAACTGGAATATGGCGAGTGTTTATGGACTCTCGCTTCTTATGAAGAAATTTATGGCGATCCTTTGAAGTGGACAAGGATCTGGAGGCGAAACTTTGATTTAATCGAAGATCCTGACTGGGTTCTTGCCGGATGGACACTTGATATACCTAGAGAATGGCCGAGGAAGCATTTGGTTGCCAATGATGAATGGTTATCCAAGATTGCCGGGTATTGGGAAGTTTATGATGATTATCGTAAATGGCCAATGATTTACGAAGCAAACAGGGATAAAATAGAAAAACCTGATTTGATCTTCCCTGAGCAGGAATTTGTAATACCAAGGGAAAAACCCGTAATGGAGTGAAAATAATTTAGTTATTAAATAATTGTGTTTAGCTCTTGGTTCACTATTGTTGAACCGGGAGTTTTGTGTTAATAGGGGGACAGGTTTGAGAAAAGGAATAAAGAAAAGGATTTTCTTAGCTAATGGTATCGATATGGTTGATTTGTTGGGAATCAAAGATGCCAACCTCCGGTTTCTGGAACAACGTTTTCCCCGCAGTATAATTGTGCGTGGGGATGAGATAACTTTAACGGGAAACAGTGAGCAGGTAGACAGGCTAACGGCGATTTTTGAAACACTTATCAGTTTAGTTGAGGATGGGCGAAAACTCTCCAGGCAGGATGTACTGAATGTTGTTAGCGGCGGCAAAAAGGTGTCTGCCAGAATGAATGAACTGGAAAAGTCAGTGATTTTTTATTCTTCAAGAAAGAGAGAAGGAATCGTACCAAGAAGCATAATACAGAAGAAATATATTGAGGCGATAGAGAGCTTTGATATTGTTTTTGCGATCGGCCCTGCTGGAACAGGAAAGACTTTTTTGGCAATAGCCTCGGCGCTTGCGGCTCTAAAGAGAGGCGATATTGAAAAGATATTTGTTTCCAGGCCAGTTGTTGAAACCGGGGAGAGCCTCGGTTTCCTCCCCGGGGATTTACAGGAAAAGATTGATCCCTATTTAAGGCCGATATTTGACTCTTTCAGTTACATGATAGGTAAGCAAAAGATGCAGCATATGATTGATAATGATATTATAGAAATTGCGCCCCTTGCCTATATGCGGGGGAGGACTCTTAATAACGCTTTTGTAATACTTGATGAAGCCCAAAACAGCACCGTTATGCAGATGAAAATGTTTTTGACAAGGCTCGGCGTGAATTCCAAGGCGATAGTTAATGGTGATGTAACTCAGATTGACCTACCCGATTCTTCGAGTTCTGGACTTGTAGTTGTCAAGACGCTTCTTGATGGTATTGAGGGAGTGAAATTTGTCTTTTTCAGCGAAGAAGATGTTGTTAGACATGGTTTAGTGAGAAGGATAATCAGAGCTTTTAGTATGATTCAGTCCGGATCGGGAAAATCCAATGGAACAAGGCATTCCACTTATTCAGGGAAAAAGTAAACATATAATGATATCGTGGGCGCTGAAACGGGAGAAATAAAATGGCTAAAAAGATAATAAATGGAGCAAGGAAAAATAGAAGTCGCGCTATTAAAAGACTGCTCAAGCTTGATTCTATCAAAAATTTTTTTACTGACTGGAAAAAACTTTCTGTGATATTGGCCATTATTTTCATTCTCCTTTCCCTTTTTCTCTTTCCCCCTACTAAAAAATCAAGGGAGATTCGGTATAGAGATGAAGATATCGCGGGAGCTGATGTTATAGCTCCTTTCTCCTTTTCTGTTCCCTTTACTGAAAGGGAGATTGAAAGCAACAAAGCGAAGGCCGTGATGAATTGCCCTCCTGTTTATCGGGAAAAGCAAAATATGGAGGCTCGCCTGATAAATGATTTGAAAGGGTTTTATGAGCAGTTAGATTCTCTTGCCCTAAATGATACCATTAGTGTTGAGGATCGCATGGATTTTGTAAAAAGGGTTATTCCCGGGATAAAGGAAAATTTGCTTGCAAGATTAATGAACAGCAAAACGAGGAACACTTTTAAGCTGAAAAGTGTAAGTTTGTTAAAAGAGTTATTAGAGAAGGGGGTAATCAACGACGATTCTCCACTTATGGGGAGAAATTATTTCAATATTACAGTCCTCTCCGGTAAAGTTGAAAAGCTGCAGCGTGCCACTTCACTTATAAGCCAAGCTCAATTGGAAGGGTTTATCCTAGATAAAGCAAAGAATATTTTTGGAAATAATAGTGAACTGATCCCACTCTTTTACAATATTACAAGATCTTTTCTGGAACCAAATTTAATCTTTGACAGAGATGAAACCAGGTCCCGCCGTAACGCGAAACTTGAAAGTTTACCAAAATCATTCAGGATATCAAAGAATCAAAGGATTATTTCAAAGCATGATAAAATAACAAAGAAACAGATAGAAATATTTAAAATGCTGGAAAAGGAGAGGGCCAGGATAGAGTTGAATACTTCAGTTATGGATAAAGAGCTTCTTTTCCTAGGCAAGATTCTCAGGATAACTGTTCTGCTGGTTATCTTTGGATTTGCTCTCTATCGTTTTGCTCCGAGTATGATCATCGAACCCGAGAAATTAACCATGGGTTTTATTATTATCGTTTTTTATCTGATTTCAGTTTCAATTGTACTAAATTTTCCACAGCTTAATTATTTTGCTATTCCTATTGCCTTCGTTCCTCTTATAATTACCGCCTTTTTTGGGAATATATCCGCTTTACTATTTACTCTTTTTGCGGCGTTAATGCTGGCTACTCATACGGATTTACCGGTTAGTTCGATACTTACTTCTCTGTTCGCCGGGTCTGCGGCTATTATCAGCATGACTCATCTCAGGGAGAGAAAAAACTTTTACAAAATATTTATTTATGTTTCTCTAGCATATATTATTAGCGCTACCAGTGTTGGGTTGTCCAACAATCTTGAATCTCAGCCATTTTTATATAATATGTTTTTTGGTATTGCAAGCAGTCTAATTAGCGCGATTCTCGCAATGTTCCTGATGCCCTTCTTTGAATCCATTTTTGGTTTTACAACCGATTTCACCCTTATGGAGTTGAGTGATCTCAATCGCCCCCTTATGAAAAGGATGATTATTGAAGCCCCCGGGACCTATCATCATTCAATGATGGTAGCCAATATGGTGGAGAGTGTGGCGGATGATGTCGGAGCAAATGGACTTCTGGCAAGGGTGGACGCCTATTATCACGATATTGGCAAATTGACCAAACCGGAATATTTTTACGAGAATAAGGGGGAAATGATAAGTAAGCATGAAAAACTTACCCCATCCATGAGTGCTCTGGTTTTGGCTTCTCATATTAAAGAGGGGGTCCAGCTCGCGAAAAGCGAGAAGTTACCGAGGATAATTATTGACGCTATTCGTGAACATCATGGGACAGGCGTAATGTCATTTTTCTACAACAAGGCCCTGGAATATGATTCTAATGACGGTGTGAATATAGATGATTTCAGATATCAAGGTCCAATACCGCGGAGCAAGGAAAGTGCGTTAATAATGCTTGCGGATTCTTCGGAGGCGGCTGCGAGATCTCTTAAAGAACCCACAGCTCCAAGGATAACTGCAATTGTTAATAAAATTTTTGAAGAAAGAATGTATGGAGCTCAATTAGATTCCAGCGGATTGACGATGAATGATATCTCTTTAATAAAGGAGAGATTTATAAACTTACTAACTGCTACTTTTCATAAACGGATTGCATACCCCGGACAGGAAAAGAAAAAAGGGGAGGAAGTAGAAAAGAATGAGAATAAGAATGTTGAGCCACCCGGGGGTGATAGGACGGAGTGAGTTTTACAGGTTTGCGTCTCTCACTAATGCGGTCTCGAGCGGACTTCTACCTGCCGGCAGGCACTTGAATGTAATACTGGTTGGTGAGAAAAAGATGGCGTTGCTTAACAGGAAGTACAAAAAACGGAGGGGCCCGGCCGAAATTCTCACTTTTTCATATCCGGATGACAATGAATTTTCAGAAAGAGATTCAACCCTGTTGGGAGAGATAGTTCTATGTTGGCGTTCTTTGTGTAAGGGCGCTTCATATCGTAGCGTTTCTTACGAGCTTTATATGATCAGACTCGTTGTTCATGGTATATTCCATTTGCTTGGTTATTCCCATTCTAATGATGTAAGCGCTGAAGAAATGGAAGAGGCAGAGATGAATTGTCTTCTCTCTTTTTTTGAAAGGGAAGATGTAGAAAAACTTTTTGTCTGACAGCTTTATTTAGAGAGATGGAGCAAGGTTTACTATGCAGCTTATTTTAAAATCGTCTTTGGAATTTGGGTTTCTTCTATTTTTACAGGCTTTAATATTGAGCGGGTTTGTTTCTTTCGGCATTGTGTCGAGGATAAGTGAAGAAAAACTCTTTACCGGAAATAGAAGGGGAAAAGTCTGCTTTCGGATACTTCATAGGGGAAGGTTGAATTTAATTACGGCTTTGATCTTTTTGGAAATTATTATGATAGTGATATATTCATCTATACTTACGGGAATAGCCGAAGATATATTTCCCGCGTCACCGCATTTATTAATCGTGGTTTTGGTTTTCTTTCTCCTTATAGTTTCAGTATCGGCCGCCGGACTCGCGAGTATCAATCCGGTGAAAAGCGCCTTTTTCCTTTCCTGTCTATTGCTCCCTGTTTATTTCTTATTCAAACCATTAACATCATTTCCCCTGAGGTTTGTTACAAAAGTATTTCCACGCCTTTCGACGGAATTTTCTTCTCCGTTATTTCTTTTCCCCGATGATGGCGACAAAGAGGGGTTTATTAAGGAAAATGGGAGTCGGTTGGTTCACAGTATAGTTGAGTTTGGGGAGAAAAGGGTCAGAGAGGTGATGGTTCCCAGGATAGATATCTTTGCCCTTGAAAGCCACACTGAGCTTGATGAAATCCGCAAAATGGTTTCTGAAGCCGGCAATTCAAGGGTGCCGGTTTATGAGGGAAGCGTTGATAATATTATCGGAATCCTTTTTGTAAAAGATCTCGCGTTTGTTTTGAGAGACGAGGATAATTTCGAGATTAAAAGAGTTCTGAGAAAGGCTTATTATGTACCTGAAGGGAAGAGGATTGACGATCTGCTCAGGGAGTTCAAACTTCAGAAGAAACATATGGCGATAGTTGTAGATGAGTACGGAGGAACATCCGGGATTGTAACCCTTGAAGATATTTTAGAAGAAATAGTGGGAGAGATAAGGGACGAAGATGACAATGAGGGTCCTCTGTTCCGGACTCTTTCCCCCGGACGGTATTCCGTAAAGGGAGAAATAAATATCAATGATTTAAATGAAGCGTTAAAAACAGTTATTCCTTCAGAAGAGGCCGATACCCTTGGGGGATTTCTTTATGCTTTAATAGGGAGAGTGCCGATAGAGGGGGAAGAAATTGACTATAAAGGTCTGCGTTTCAGAATTGATTACCTTAAGGGACAGCGGATAATCGATGTTCAAATTCAATTTTTGGAAGAAGACTCAGGTGGAGAAAACAAAAATGGATAGTATTAGTTATCTGGAGAAAGGATTGTTCTAATGAGTTGGTTCAGACGGAAGTTTCTAACCGGTTTGTTAATTCTTCTTCCAATCTTGGTTACCGGTTGGTTGTTTTATCAATTTTTCCATTCTGTTGATAATATCCTCAACCCTCTCGTTGAGAGA
Organism: bacterium; assembly: GCA_021160845.1. Lineage (GTDB taxonomy): Bacteria > Krumholzibacteriota > Krumholzibacteriia > Krumholzibacteriales > WJIX01 > JAGHBT01. The sequence goes on from JAGHBT010000267.1 coordinate 11,139, forward strand.
TATCCCTTTCTTGATTTCCCGGGACTTGGATTTCTTGGTGTTCTGGTAATTATTTTTATGGTGGGGGTATTTGGAGGAAACCTTATTGGCAGAAAAGTGATTGGATGGCTCGATACCATAGTTTATCGGATTCCTCTTATTAGCCGTATGTATATTGCCGTAAAAGAATTAAGCGAGGTTTTTTTACGCCGGGAAAGAACTGTTTTCAAGAAGGCTGTTATGGTTCAGTATCCTCTTTCAGGAACCTTTGCCGTGGGATTTGTTACCGCTAATTCAAAGTTCAAGGGCGCGGATGGAAAGGAGAAGAATTTTCTTAATGTTTTTCTTCCAACTACCCCCAATCCGACATCCGGGTTCTTTCTAATGGTTCCCGCAAAGGAAGCTATAGAGCTTGATTGCTCCGTTGAAGAGGCTTTGAAAATGGTAATTTCGGGAGGAGCCGTTAGACCCTATTTCTCCAGTGGTAAACAAATTGTATTACCCGACTGGGCGGATAAAACCGAAAAGTAAAAGTGAACTAACAGGTAAATCCCGCTTGACTTATAATCTGTCTGTGATAGTCTCGACTTTTTTGAAAGCAGCTCATGGGTTGTATGGAGAGATATGAGAGAAGAGATAGAAAAAAGAATCGAAGATATTGCCGAGCTTTATAGATCGGGCGATTATATCTTTTCACCCGAGATTCTTGAGGGCTTAAAGCCCCCTGACATGGCTGAAATTATTACAGCACTTGATATGGGGGTTGGGTTAGCCTTTTTTAAATCAATTGATTTGGATCTGTCCGCTGAAATCTTTCCTGTTCTCGATGAGGGGGTAGCCAGGGAATTTCTAGAAGAACTCGAACCTGAAACTATTGCTCTTCTAGTGAATAAAATGGTGAGTGATAATGCCGCTGACACGATAAACCTCATACCTTCCGAAAAAATTCCTCTCGTGCTTGAAAAGTTAAACCGTGAAGATTACAGAGATATCGTAGCCCTTCTGGAATTTAATGAAGATTCAGCCGGCGGTATTATGGCTAGGGAACTGCTGGTAATAAAAAAAGATATCACAATCGGTAAAGCAATAGATTTTGTAAGGGCTGAGGTTGAAACCGTAAAGAACATACAAAATCTGTATGTAGTTGATAAAGAAGGGGTTTTCCTTGGAATAGTGCCGGTTGTAAATCTTATTATCGAGAATCCGGAAAAACGTGTTGATGAAGTGATGGATGTTGATATTGAAAAGGTAAATGTCGAGATGGATCAGGAAGAGGTGGCGGCGATATTCTCAAAATATGATCTCTACAGTGTGGCTGTAGTGGATGGAAAAGGGAAACTCCTGGGGCGGATTACGGTTGATGACATAATTGATGTTATCGAGGATGAGGCGAATGAGGATATTTCCCGTATGGCCGGAACCGGGGATGAAGAATTCTGGGCCAGGTCACCCCTGATGCTTGCAAAGGCGAGAATACCATGGCTAATTGCCGCGCTCTTTGGGGGTATCGGTTCGGCGATGGTTTTAAACGGGTTTCGTGAATCTCTTGAAACGGTCCTTTCTCTAGCGTTTTTTGTGCCTGTAATTACGGCTATGGGTGGAAATGTTGGGATTCAATCTTCGACGATAGTTGTAAGGGAATTGGCAACCGGCGCGTTTAACCCCTCTGAAACGGCCAGGAAAATATTTAGGGAATTAAAAGTTTCCCTTCTAAACGGGGGGCTTCTCGGATCAATCCTTTTTATTGTTGTAGTAATATGGTTAAGGGATTACAGACTGGCAACGCTGCTGGGTCTATGTCTCTTTTGCGTAGTTTCTTGGGCGACCATTGTCGGTACATTGGTTCCTCTGCTCCTCAACAAGATTAATATTGACCCCGCTCTTGCCACGGGGCCATTTCTTACTACCTTTGATGATATACTCGGGATTATCTTTTATCTTGGTATTGCCACAATATTTCTCAAGTGGTTCGCCGGGGGCTGAGCTTTCTTTGGGGGTTGGTTATGAGTAAGATTCTCAAGGACTACGCGGTCGTTTTAAGAACCTTTGATTACGGTGAATCAAGCATAATTGCGGTTTTATTAACCAGGATGAATGGCAAAATTAGAGTGCTCGCTAAGGGTGCTAAACGGAGGAAAAACGGGGTTTCCGGTAGTTTTATGACTGGAAATATCTGTGAGATTGTATTTTATTCCAGTGTCGGAAGGGGGCTTCAGATCCTAAAAGAGATAAGTTGTAGTTCATCTTTTGAAAGTGTGGGTAAGGATTTGAAGAGGTTGTCTATCTTCCAGGCAGCGCTTCAAGTAGTGGATCGTTCAGTTATAGAACTGGAAACGGATGAAGGGGTATTCGATCTTGTAGAGAATTTTTCTGCTATATTGCCACTTGCGGTTGATCCGTGGGCTGCTTTTTTCATCTTTGAAGTAAAGCTGCTTAAGCTTACCGGATTTTTTCCCTCTCTTACTTTATTGGAATGTGAGAGATGCGGGAAGAAACTGGCTGGAGAGGACTTTGGAATAAATGCTTCGACCTGGTATGCGAGTGTGAAAAATGCGTTATAGAAGGTATGATTTTGATTTCAGCTTCAGCTTCTTCGATATTGATGGATATGGAAAGTAAATCGATGAATAATATTATTGATTTAAGGCTTGATAGAAAAAAACGAAGAGAGATCGGGCGGTTTCTTCATGAAATATTTCTGGCGCATGTCGACAGATACGAACTTCCCTCCTCTCTTGGTTTGCTTAAAGGGGTGAATTGAAATGACCTTTCAGCAATTAGTGCTTACTCTGGAACATTTCTGGATGGAAAAGGGATGCTTGCTTGTTACCTCTCATAATTCCGAAGTTGGAGCGGGGACAATGAACCCGGCTACATTTCTGAGAGTCCTGGGCCCTGAGCCCTGGAAGGCGGCCTACCTGGAACCTTCAAGAAGACCAAAGGATGGCAGGTACGGTGAGAACCCCAACAGAGTTCAGCAATTCAATCAGTTTCAGGTTATCCTTAAGCCATCACCAGGTAATGTTGTCCCCTTTTTTATGGAAAGCCTTGAGGCGATTGGGATTGATCCTTCCCGCCATGATATCAGACTTATTGAAGATGATTGGGAAGCGCCCACACTTGGAGCCTCCGGACTTGGATGGGAGGTCTGGCTCGACGGAATGGAGATTACTCAGTTTACATATTTCCAGCAGGCGGGGGGATTAGAGCTTGATCCTGTTTCAACGGAGATAACCTACGGACTTGAGAGGATCTGTATGTATATACAGGGTGTGGATGATATTATGGAAATAGAATGGGGAGCGGGTATAAAATGGGGTGATATCTACTATCAATCAGAGAAGGATTTCAGCGCTTTTAACTTTGAAAAGGCTGATATCTCCATGAATTTTAAAATCTTTGATAATTACCATAAAGAGGCAAAAAGAATGTTGAAGGAAGGTTTAATCTTTCCGTCTTATGACTATGTTCTTAAGTGTTCACACATTTTTAATATACTTGATGCTAGAGGCGCAGTGAGTGTGTCCGAGAGGACCAGCTATATTTCTCGAATAAGGGATCTCTCGAGAGAAGTGGCCGCAGCGTACGTCGAGGTAAGGGAAAGGAACGGGTTTCCACTTCTCGCCCGGTAGCGGACTGGTTGACCGGGTTTGTTTCAATGTTGCATATATCATCCGGGTGGCGTGAGCCCCTGCAGTAATTTTTCTAAAATAGTTATGATAGGGGCAGGGTGCCTTGAGGCGGAAAGGGTGTAGAAAGGAGATATAGATGGAAAGGAATTTTCTACTGGAAATAGGTTGTGAGAATCTGCCTAGCGGATATCTCGATCTTGCCCTGGAGCAATTAAAAGAGGAGTGCGCCGCGGGGCTTAAAAATGAACGAATTAAATTTGATTCTATTTCAACGCTTGGAACTCCGAACAGGCTTGTTGTATACATAACTAATCTCGCTTCAAAACAGAAGGTTATTGAAGAAGAGGTTACCGGTCCGCCGGTTTCTGTCGCAGTATCTGATCAGGGTGATTATACAAGGGCCGCCTTCGGATTTGCTGAATCGCAGGGTGTTTCCGTTGAAGACCTTAAGAGAGTGCGTAGGGAGAGGGGGGAGTATCTAGCGGTTGTAAAGAGAATTCCGGGAAGAAAGACAGAAGATGTCCTAAAGAAAATGGCGCCTCTCTGGATAACAGGTATCAGATTCCCAAAGACGATGCGTTGGGATGGCAGCGGTCTGCGTTTTGCAAGGCCGATCAGGTGGATATTTTCTTTTCTGGGAGAGAAACAATTCAAATTCAGGGTCGGTTCGGTTTCGTCCGGGAATAAGACCAGAGTCCGTCCCTCTTTTGACATCTATGTCGAGGTCGGCGGTATAGACGGATATTTTTCATTGATGCAGGAAAACAGGATTGTTCTGGATCCGGCCGAGAGAAGAGAGAGGGTCGTTAAAGCGCTGCGAAGGGAAGCTAAAAGACTTGGCGCGAGAGTTGTTCGCGACGACGAGCTTGTTGCCGTCGTAGCCAACCTTCTTGAATCACCCGTTCCTTTTACCGGCAGGTTTAAGGAAGGTTTTCTAAGCCTACCGCGCCAGGTGATTGTTACAGCTCTAAAGAGCCACCAGAAATATTTCTCGGTTGAGGATGAAGAGGGGAAACTCAAACCCTTTTTTATTGCTTTTGCCGATGGTATTAGAAAGAACAGAAAAGAGATAGTGAGGGGTTATGAAAGAGTGCTCCAGGCGCGGCTCGCCGACGCTGTGTTTTATTTTGATGAGGATACTTCCATACCTATTTCGGAGATGGCAAAGAGGCTTAGCAGTATTGTGTGGATGGAGGGTATGGGAAGTCTTGCCGATAAATCTACGAGGACGGAGAGGCTTTCTCTATGGTTGAAGTCTAAATGGAATATTGGAAGTGACAGGCTCTCCGATACAATCTCGAAAGCCGCGAAGCTTGCCAAGGCGGATCTCGCCAGTGAAATGGTCAAGGATGGAAAAGAGTTTACGCTGCTTCAGGGTTATATGGGAAGGGAATACGCGAGAGTTTCCGGAGAAGATGAGAGTGTGGCCGAAGCGATATATGAACATCACCTTCCGCGCTTCGCGGGGGACGATATGCCTGTTGGGGAGGCGGGTCTTATTATTTCGTGCGCCGACAAGCTTGATAATATTTCCGGTGGGTTCATTCTGGGCTTTGGCCCCACCGGATCAGTTGACCCCTATGCCCTGCGCAGACAGGCGATGGGGGTCTTGAGGCTTATGATTGAGAGGGAGATGGCGGTTTCGCTTCCGGAAGCAATAGACAAGAGTCTTTCTCTATACGAGGAGTCTGTGAGCAACATCCCTTCTCTTTTCGATGTAATCTATAAATTCTTCGGTCGGCGTTTTTTCAGCATACTTCGCGCCGAGGGTTTCGACCATGATATTGTGACCGCTCTTATGTCAGCCGGCTGGGAGATTCCTTTTCTTACCAGGAAGATGGCTCTACAGCTGTCACGGATGAGAAAAGAGGGAAGGCTTTCTCCATTTATCCTTGCCATGAAGAGAATAGCAAACATAACGGGGAGCGTGTCAAAGGATAATATCAGAACCCGCGGTCTCGAAATGCTTGCTCTGCTTGCTGGAAGAGAAGAGGAAAAACTGCCGTTTACGCCGGATTTTTTTAAGCTGAAGGCGGAAACAGACCTCTTTAAAACGGCATCAAAGGCGGCGGCCAGAGTCTTAAGTCTAAAGCGCGAGAGGAAAGAAGATCAGGTTTTCTCAATGTTGTATCAAGAGCTGGTGGGACCTGTGGACAGATATTTTGATGAAGTTCTTGTAAATTGCGATGAAGAGAAAACCAGAAAAAACAGAATTTCTTTTTTATCCGCGCTGCGTTCGGCGTTTTCGTACCTTTGCAATTATTCGGAAATAAAAGATGAATAACATAATTATAATAAAATCTGCCGCTGATTAAACGACAAAGAGAGATTATCACTCCGTACGTCTATTGTTACACCTTTTTCTGCGTGGGATTCCGCGCGTGCGAAGACGCGAAGAAATAATAATTAGAAAAAAGACTATTTTCGGGCTTGACATGCCTTCTGCTTGTGTGGTACAATGTTATAAGTCCTTAGAGAGGGGTCGAGAGCCTTGTAAAAGGATGGTTTTCGTGTAAAGTGGGGTTGTTGCCTTACGCCGGCCACCGTTGAAAATCCAGGCTTACTCGACATAAATTTGGAACTCGAAACGGAAAGGGGCCCTACTGGGTTGCCGAATCTAATTGTAAAGGAGGCGGAAACAGTGATGATTCGGCCGATAAATCTGTTGACCTTTGTCGCGGGACAATAAATAAATTAGCTTATTCTCTTAACACTTGGGGGGAATAAAGAAATGAAGAAAACCTTAGTAATTGTACTAGGTATTTGTCTTGTTGCCATGTTTGCCGGTACCGTGTCGGCGCGTGATATCGACAGAGGCGGCAAGAGCATTATGAAAGACATGAACGGAACTGGTCTCCTTACTGATGACGGTGTACCAGGTTTCTATGAAGCCGCGGCTGTTGATACCTATCAAATCGTAAGATACAGTTTTGAAGTATCGAACACGATGGGATGGACATTGGTTGATCATACCGCGCAGCACGAGATATATTGGCACGTTGATGATTTCGCCGGACTTGGTGGCGGAGATTGGGGCATGCTTGTTCCTATCACTGGTGATCAGTCGATGTGGTGCGGCACAAGACCGGGAACTGACGAATATTACTGTTCCTGGGGAGCTGCTCCCGGTTATGGAAATAACTGGAATCAGCACTTCGAGAGTGACGAAATTTCACTTACGACAGACGTAGTTCTTGCTTATCACGCCAGGTTTGATTGTGAAGGCTACGGATATGACGAATTGTATGTGGATTATCTCGACCTCAACGGTGACTGGGTTACAGCCCGGACATGGGGCCCATACGGCGATACGGTTGATGTGGTAACTGTTGCTGTAGCTGAAACCGGACCTACCACGAAATTCCGTTTTCACTTTACATCAGATGGTGCCTGGTCTGATCAGGATGGTCTCTACAATACAGACGGAGCTGCCATACTCGATGACATTACCGTAACAGCTGATGCTGTTGTTCTTGATACAGAGGATTTCGAGTCAGCTAATGTCGGTGACAACTCTACCACTTTCTGGACCGGATTTAGTGAACCTGGTTATGGTTCTTACGCCGGAATGAAAACGGGCCTTATGGAACCCGATCCATGTCATGATGATTATGGAACACAGTGGGCATTCCTTGAGGGTTCGACTGAGCTTTCTACGCGTCAGGATCTTTATCCTGGTATGTATGTAACCCCTCGTTGCCTTAACGGAGCGGGTTTGGAAGCGCCATGTCAGAATGAGGGTATTATATCACCTCCGATCGTTATGACGAAATACTCATCTGCTAATAACGAAGTTCAGGATGCTGATATTCCTGCCGGTGATCAGGGCTTATTCGGCGGAGTACTTTTCCGTTTCCAGGTTTATCGCGATTTGCCTCTTGATAACCTGATATTCTATACCTGGAGTGTGCGTAATGTAGTTAACGAGTGCCCCGGTGCATGGAAAGACAGAAACTATGTGTATTACGGTCCGGATAAAGATTATCTCTTTACCGGTGAAAATGTAAGTGACCTTGTCAGTTCACCAAATGACACGCTTCAGCTTAATTTTGGCGTTACGGATATGTGCGATGTCTGGGGCGGGTATTATGGTACATGCGCGCAGCATAGTCCTTCACCATGGTTCGACAATGTCTATGTACAGCGTGTAAGAACAAGCGGTCCTCAGTGGTCATACCGTAACCTGGATATATTCCAGGACAACTTCCCGCCTAATGGAGACGAAACGGGATATGTAAGAGCTGATGCGGCGAATGATATTACCGAAACTGCCGAGCTCATTAGAATTGATCCCGGTGATTCAATCGTCGTTACTGTTACTTCACCTACATCGGCTGGAATCAAAGGAGTAGATGTAGATGGGTATGAGAATGGTGACACACAGGCAGATTGGCCTCATGTCTATATGCATTTCAAGGTCACACCAGACATGGGCACTGACCCGTCTATTTTCCAAGCCTCGGTTGATACCAGCGATGCTTATATAGCTATGATCCTTCCCGCACCAACTTTTATTGGTAGTGGTTGGTTTAAGGTACAGGCTAGAACTGCTATTGTTGGCGAGAATCGAAGTAGAGTAGCGGATAAGTTTATGTTCGATCTTTGCGATACGGTATTTACATATAACCATGTGATCGAGTATTATTTCTCCGCAGAGGATCAGAACGATGAGTGGGGATATCGTCCTACGAATGCGCTTTCCGGTGGATCCTTCGAGTGGACTTGTTTATCGTCTCGTCCGTATGTTTACAGTATTCTCTACGTTGACGATTTTGATGGTAGAGGAAGCTGGGATGGAGAGGTCCAGAACTACATGGATCCCGCACTTGGAGCTGTTAGTGATGTTGTCTGGGATCGTTATGACATGAACTCTCCGAGTTCGATGGTCGCAAACGGTCTTTCAAGCCGCATCAATGCTCATATGCTGGGCATGTTCTATGAGAAAATCATCTGGGATTCCGGTGATCTTAATATCGGAACCATCGGTAATGGTGTGGATGATAAAGCAGACGATTGTGCTATGCTCGAAGCCTGGGCTAACGATGAAGCAGCAGAAGGCGCACGCGAACACGCGACAAACCTTCTTGTTATGGGTGACGGTGTAGTAGATAACCTGACTACCGTTGGTGCTTTAACTTTCTTGACGAATACTCTCGGCACTGCGTTTGGTCCTGGCACTACTCCTTGGAGCTATTACGAATCGACAGGTGGATATACCGGCGGTGGAGTAATTTCGCCACTGTTAACACCTGTTGCCGGAGGTATATTTAACGGGTTGGATCCTTTCTATGCATTTGGCGGTTGTCCGATAATCAACGCGTTTGATATACTGGCTGCTAATAATACGAAGGCGGTTGGTGCGTTGACTTATCCTAATGGTGATTTTGCAGCTATCGCACTGGATGATTCAACAAATGGTAATGTTGCCACCAAGAGGGCTGTAACGACTGGATTTAGCTTTATGGCCATACGCGACGCTAATTCTGCCGGCGCTCCTGTCAGGAATGAATTCCTGAAGAAGGTATTTGTCTTCTTCGAGAATGGCGTAAACGGTGAGATTACGGACGTTAAAGATACACCAGCTATAAACAAACTTTATGGTAACTTCCCGAATCCCTTCAACCCGACTACGACTATCAAGTTCGAGACGAAGGTGAAAGGCCATATATCGATTCAGATATATGATGTTGCCGGTAGGCTTGTAAATACACTTGTGAACGATGTACGCGAAGCCGGTTCTCATACGGAAACATGGAACGGTATTAACAACAGAGGCGCGAGCGTGGCAAGTGGTGTGTATTTCTATCGTATGGACACCAAAGACTACTCACAGA
>JAGHBT010000101.1 GCA_021160845.1 bacterium
CCTCTAGTGTGATATGTCAATGAAATTGAACAATTCGGGCAAGTATCTATCCAACCGCATTTTCTACATTGAACAAAATTCGCGTGCCCCCGCCTGTTAAGCAACAGAATAGATTGCTGGCCTGCCGCAAAACTGTTATCCAGAAGATCCAGAAGCCTGTCGGAGAAGAGTTCTTTGCGCCCGCGCATATCTACAATTTCGACCAACGGTAACTTGTGTCCGGTCGGCCTGGTCAGCAGTCGGAAGTAGCAATCCCCTGAGTTTTTGAACTGAAAATATCTTAAAAGAGAAGGAGTAGCTGATCCCAGTAACAAAACCGCATTTTCCCCGCGCGCCCTGAATAGCGCGACATCAACAGCGTTGTAATGCGGCTTTTCTTGCTGTTTATAAGAAAAATCCTGCTCCTCGTCCACAACAATTATTCCCAGGTCTTTCATCGGCACAAATACTGCTGAACGGGGACCAATTACAATATCCAGTTCCCCGTTGGAAGCATTTTTCCATATCGTGTACCTTTGAGCTCCAGTTAATCTGCTGTGTAGCACAGCCATCCTATCGCCAAAGCGTCTCTTAAACCGAACGGTAATCTGAGGAATCAAAGCAATTTCCGGTATTAATACTATTGCCCTTTTCCCGGAATTAATTGCTTCCTCTATACACCGCATGTACACTTCAGTTTTACCGCTCCCCGTAACCCCATGCAACATTACACTAATGTGCTTCTCGGCCTTCATCGCTTCAGTAACAACCGTAAACACTTTTTTCTGCCCCACACTCAGCTTTGGCGACTCTATCTCATGTGGAAAACTTTCTTCTGAAATTTCCCCGGAGCCAACCCGCTGCTTTCCAGTAATTCCCGCGGGGAGCATAACCTTCAGAATCTCACCAAGAGAATGAAGGTAATACCCGGCCATCCAATCGGCCAAATCAAGGAGCTCTTTTTTAATTAAAGGAATTTTATCAACTAAAACGGAAATCTCTCGTATTCTGAAGTTCCCTCTAGGTTTCCCGCATAACGAAATGATATAACCCGTAATATATCTTTTGCCGAATTTTACTTTGACTCTACAACCCGGCACAATCATTTTCGCCATGGATTGTGGGACTCTATATGTAAAAAGCCTTTTTACAGGAACAGGTAATGCAACATTGACATATTTTATTTCATCGCTCTTTGTTCCCATAGTAGACAAGATTATATTGTAAAAACACTTGCCGGGCAATCCTAAATATTATTTTCTGGTGTATAAATATTCGTTTATTTTCTCTATAAGCTTGCTTGGGCTGAAAGGCTTAACAATATAATCGTCGGCGCCAACTTCGAATCCAAGCCTTTTATCTATTTCTCTACCTTTTGCCGTCAGCAAAATAACAGGTATTTTTTTAGTTAAGGGATTTGACTTGATCACGCGGCACGCCTCATACCCGTCAACCTTGGGCATCATTATGTCAAGTATTATCAGATTCGGCTGTTCCTTCCGGGCTTTTTCTATAGCTTCCTCGCCATTTGAAGCCGTTACTACCTCGTATCCCTCTGCCGCGATACTGAATTCCAATATCTGGGTGATATTTTCCTCATCATCCACAACAAGAACTTTTCTTTCGGGCATATTTTTTTCCTCCTATACTTTTTCAGTTTCTTCGGCAATAGTTTGATTTTCTTTATCAACATTTTTCGAATAAAAATAGTCTTCAAGGTCTTGAATTTCCTCAGATCCCCGCAATTCATCCAGCACATCTAAAAATGCCTTTACAACTTCAGGATCGAACTTCTTCCCCGAGTTTTTCGAGATTTCAGCGATTGCTTCATCCAGAGAGAAACCACGCCTGTACGGACCATGAGTAACAAGCGCTCTAAAGGAATCAATTACACTTATTATTCTAACTTCCAGAGAGGTCTCTGAAGATTTAATGCCGTCAGGATACCCCTTCCCATCACAACTTTCATGATGGCTTCTTATCATTTTCATTATTTTCTCATCAAGCCCCATTGGAGAAAGAAGCAAATAGCCTATATCGGTATGCTTTTTCAGTTTTTCCCACTCATCTGCTGACAGGCTCTCCCTTTTACCCCTTATGTGCCTCGCAATTTTCATCATCCCAACATCATAAAGGTTCATACCAACATAAATCGCTGCCAGGCTCCCTTCATCCAGATTAAGATGCCTTCCGGTTTGCACAGCTAACTTGGAATACAAAGAAAGATTCTTGCTTCCTACACTCTCTCTAAAATCAAGAATACTCCTCATGGCTTCTCTTAAATCGGCAAAATTTGTTGAAATAACTTCATAAGCATCGAGCTTGCTCAGCATAGAGGAGATAATTTTACTCAAGGCCTCAAGAACCTCTTTTTCCGCGTCTGTGAATTCTCTTCCTTCCACATGATCGCTTACATTGAGTACTCCTATCACCTTTTCCTTTTCTTTTAATGGAACTGAAATAAAGGAATGGGTGCCATAATAGGCCGAATTGTTGGAACGTTTGAAGTTATTATCTTTTTCAATATTCTGAATATGTATAGCTCTACCTTCTTCAAAAACGCGGCCGGCTATTCTTTCCCCGACATTGACCTTCGTGTTTTCTACAAACTCGGGATTCATTCCCTTAGCCGCGATAACCCGAAGTACATTTTCATTCTCATCCAGCTTCATTATTGAAGCCTTTCTCGCCTGCAGAAACCCGGCAAGCATTTCCACAAGAAGAGATAAGAAACTTTCCCTGTTAAATCTAGTGTGTCCGATAACAGCCGTCGTTTTGCTATGGCGAACCGTTATATCGCGCACCGGAAGCAACACAACAAACCTGGCTCCAGCCTCCTTTAAATTCTCAACCCATATTCGACCGTCATGCCATTCCACAATATCTTTGCATATAGCCAATCCCAACCCGGAACCACCATGCTCCCTGGTATTGCTGTTATCAACCTGGTGAAATCTTTCAAAAACCTTTTCCAGTTGCTTTTCAGGTATTCCCTTCCCCGTATCCTGAACCACTATTCTAATAGCGGAAGCTTCCTCGTCGAGAGAAATTGCTATTTCTCCTTTACGAGGAGTGAACTTTAGCGCGTTGTTCATCAGATTATTAACAAGTTGATAAATCAATTCCCTATCCGCGTCCATCTCAACGGGAGATTTTGGCATACGAAGAGTACAGTTAATCCCGGAAGCGAATATCTTGTTTTCAAGGTCATTATAAACACTTTGCAGAATATCGTTAACATTACATGTTTCTTTTATACACTTTAATTGTCCCGTCTCCATCGTAGAATAATCAAGTATGTTATCGACAAGAGCAATCACCCTTTCATTCTCCTCGCTCATTACTTTGAGAAAATCCTCTATCGTGTCACGCTTGACCGTGAAAACATTTTCAGTAAGAGTCTCCGCGTAGGCCTTTATAGAAGTGAGTGGAGTTCTGAGTTCATGCGATATTACCGACATAAAATTCGTTTTCAGCTGATTCGCGTTTTCAAGCTCGTTCTTATACTGTGATATTTCTGCTTCTATACTATAATAATTGTCATTTAGCCTTTCGTAGCGAATCAATTGAGCAACCAATCCGACGCAAAGCGAGAGAAAAACTCGATCGATCTTGGATATCTCATTGAAGAAACCAATTATAAATACTCCCACGGTGGCCGCGCCTTCCACTACCGGGCATACAAAAAGATTGTCCTTCTTCCATTCTATAGACTGGGGTACAAAGAAATTGCTATCTCCTCCAAGAATATCGCGGTTAATCTTATATCCTCTTCCATCCCTATACCTATCATCAAGATGTTCGGTATACTTTTCTTTCGGATAAGGAATGTTCATCTCGGGAGAAACAAATTTTCCGCCGACCTCCCCGGCGCTGCCCCTCATATAAAAATATTCCCCTTTACTTTTCAGTGTTCTGAGAAAAACAAAATCCGCCCCGAATTTTTCATGTACCGCTTCAACAATTTCCTGATAACTTTTCGAAGAGTCTTCACTCAATACACTTTTCCCCTCCACCCCCACAAAATTTCTAAACATTTGGGATTTTCCATATTTTCCCTGCTTTAGCTTTTTAACAATGTTTTCTTTACGATTTTGTAATTCTCTAACACTCCCTGCAGAACAAATTGCAAGAAATGTGAGCCCGCCAATATCAGCAAGAGATATAAATTGTTTCCATAAGAGGTTGGAAGAAAGGAGTCCGGCCCATGACAGCCCCTCAAACAATCCCGCTATAACAAACAGAGCTGTTCCAAGAATCCATATAATCTTATTAGATAAACTCACCTTCCTTAATTCTATTAGAAATCCCGCCCAGAAACCAAAAGAGGCAAAACCCCCCGCAAGAAACAGTAATTTCGCGTGAGAGATCCCGCCGCTTGATATCCAGACGCTCGCCGCCCCTAAAATCGCGCCGCTTACCATTCCCGCGGCAATCATACTTCCGTTCCAAAGACTTTGAAATCTCTCCTTCCCCGATTCAATGGAAGACACCATCAAAAGATACAATCCAACCTGGCCAACAAAAAATGAAACTATTGGCAAAAAAGGCTTGTCCGCCAAAATAGGGCTAAGGAATACCAACCTAGAAAAACCCATAAACACAAATCCAAATATGATTTTCAGGCCTTTACTATTGTTCCCGGCGATAAAATACCCAAACCCTACAACCACATACATCAACAATAACACGGTCAGGTATGTTGCCGATCCCGCGTAGCCTAAAAATATTTCTTTTATCCCTATACCTAACAAATCCTCTCCAGAATTAATGTAGAATTCGCTTACCTGATTTAGTTCTCATTCTCTCCATTATATTCATATATTCCTCAACCTCTATCTGTCCTTCATCCATAAGAACATCTACAAACGCTTTGACTATTGGCGTATCAAACTGGGTTCCCGCTTTTCTCACCAACTCCTCAATAGCTTCCATAACAGTCATTTTGTTCCTATAAGGCCGTTCGCTTATCATGGAAACATAGGCATCAAGAACAGCCAACATCCTGGCTCCTGCAGGTATCTGGTTACCCTTCAAACCCATGGGATACCCTTTACCGTCAACATGTTCATGATGAAAAAGAACAATTTTGCTAACCATTTCGACAAACTCGAACGGTCTGAGCAGGGCAGCCCCACGCTCCGGATGCTTTCTTATTCTATTTATGTCTTCCTCAGAAAGGGTTAGTGTTTTCGTTAGAATATCTTCACTAACACAGGCCATTCCAATATCATGCACACTCGCGACATATTGAATTACCCTTGCCTCTTTCCTTTCGAGTTTCAGCCTCTTTGCAACCTTAACCGACCAATCGACAACCTTTCGCCTGATTCCTGATTTATCCCTTTCAAATATTTCCAGCAGAGAACGAAGCGAATGTATTGTCTCTCTGAGAAAGGCGTGAAAATCTTGCGAC
>JAGHBT010000017.1 GCA_021160845.1 bacterium
ATTAATTGTAAACGGGACAGTTATGTAAAAGAAATGCTAACCCCTTTTATCAAACAGGTCTGTAATCAGGCTGTTGTGAACAGGGTGGATATTGAAACAGGCGCCTCTAAGCCTGAAAAGTGCGCTGCTTCCGGGCATGCTTCTTTTGAAATATATATACCGCTGGAAGAAATTGTGGATATTGAAAGTGAGAAGAAGAAACTTGCGAGCGATATTGAAAAATTAAATGGACAGATAAGCAAAATTGAGAAGAGGTTGAATAGTAAACAATTTTTAAACAAAGCTCCCAAAGAAGTTATTGAAAGAGAAAGGGAAAGAATTGCTATGATGATTGATCGCGGAAAACGTATGAAAAGTATTTTGGAGGATTTGAAGTGAAGGAAAAAAAGGGAGCCGAAGGAGATAAAGGTAAGGAGGATAAACAGGATCCTCTGAGTGGAGAAGAGACGGTTGGTGAAATACTCTTTAGGGAAAGAACTAAGGCTGGTTTTACGAGAAAACAGATAAGTGAAGCAACCAGGATATCTGAAGAGATCTTGCAATATCTTGAGACAGACAATTTTGATATGTTACCGGCCAGGGTTTATGTCAGGGGCTTTATTCATAATTTCGCTGGTGAATTAGGACTGGATGTAGAGCACATTCTTGAAAAATATGAGGTTCAGACAGGACAAACACATAAAAGTAAAGGTGACTTTTGGGAGGTTAAGGAAAAGGAAATTAAGGAGAGACGATCTTCGGTCGGTATTTCTAAGAATCTTAGCTTGTCGGTTATAGGAGTAATAGTTGTAACTATAATTATCATATTTGCTCTTCGAAGCGGGAATGATCCGGATGTGCTTATACCGAGTGGTTTACCCGATTTGGAAGAAATTATGGACAAAGAAGAGACCAGAGGCCGGGATTTTCCCGTTCCTCCTTCTACTGAGGACAGTGTTAGAATTAGAAATACAGAAAAACTTCAAGAACCTCCGTATGATGAAAAAGTTAATATAGAGTATATCGAACCTCTTAAACTCAAAATAATCGCGAATTCCGCTGACACTACTTGGTTCGATGTAATTACAATTTCATCAATGGATGCGAAGCCGGATACAACCTGGTTAGATTTTATTCTGTTTCCCGGTAGGGTAAAAACACTAACCGCAACAGATGCCTTTATATTCAAGACAATTGGGAATGCCGGAGGGTTCAGGATAGAATTTAGAGGAAAAGAAATTCCCTCTCTTGGGGATAAAAAAGAAGTATTAAAAAATATATATTTTACAAGAGACAGTATTTCCCTGGGAAATAATTGACATTTTTAACCTTCTTCTTGAAACTGGAATGTCTATTTTTAAGCTCAGTTCAGCGTATAAACCGACAGGAGATCAACCCGAGGCTATTGAATCTCTTCTTAAAGGGTTGAAGTCGAAAAAGAAATTCCAGACGCTTTTGGGGGTTACCGGTTCGGGAAAGACATTTACTATTGCGAATGTGATTGCCCGATCCAATATGCCTGTATTGATAATTTCGCATAATAAAACTTTGGCCGCTCAACTTTATGGGGAGTTGAAAAATTTCTTTCCCGATAATGCTGTGGAATATTTTATCAGTTACTACGATTATTATCAGCCTGAAGCATTTATTCCCGCGACCAGCACATATATTGAAAAAGATGTATCTATTAATGAGAGTATAGACAGGTTGAGACTCAAGGCTACCGGTTCTCTTTTGACAAGGAAGGATGTAGTGGTGGTAGCAAGTGTTTCATGTATTTATGGACTTGGTTCCCCTGAACAGTTCAGTAAACTTTCATTCAGTATAAAAGAAGGAGAACGACCCGGACGTGACGAAATAGTCAGAAAACTGGTTAATCTATGGTACAAAAGAGATGATATAGATTTTGACCGCTCAACTTTCAGGGTAAGAGGTGATACGGTAGAACTCCGCCCCACATTTATGGAAGAAGGTATCAGGGTAGAGTTCTTTAATGACGACATTGAGAGAATTTCAATTTTTAATCCTGACTCCGGTGAAATTATCAGACGTGCGGAAGAAGTGAATATTTTTCCTTCTTCTCATTTTGTTGTATCGAAAGGGAAGTTGGATGGGGCGATCTCCGGGATAGAAGAAGAGCTTGAAAGCAGATGCGGAGAGATGAAAAAAGAGGGAAAATATTTTGAGGCGAAACGGCTTGAATCGCGCACTCGGTATGATATTGAAATGATGAAAGAAGTTGGTTACTGCAGTGGAATAGAAAATTATTCCCGTTATTTCTCCGGGCGAAAAAAGGGTGAAAGACCCGCGACGCTGATCGATTATTTCGGTGATGATTTTATGGTTGTTGTCGACGAGTCACATGTGACATTACCTCAGGTCAGGGCGATGTACCGCGGTGATCGAAGCCGTAAAATGACATTGGTAGAGTACGGGTTTCGGCTACCGTCGGCTCTGGACAACCGTCCTCTGAAGTACACTGAATTTGAGAGTATAATAAACAGATTTATTTTTGTTTCAGCGACTCCCGGCGATTATGAGATAGAGAAAAGCGGAGGTGAAATCACCGAGCAGGTTTTAAGACCGACAGGGTTAATTGATCCGGAGATTGAAATAAGGCCGGTAAAGGGACAAATCGATGATTTGATTGATGAGATTCGCGCCAGGGCAAAAAGAAACGAAAGGGTTCTTGTTACAACACTAACCAAAAATATGTCTGAGGAGTTGACATCGTATCTTAAGAGGCTTGATGTAAGGGTGCGTTATCTTCACAGTGATATCCGCGCGCTTGACAGAGTTGGAATACTCCGAGACCTTCGTTTTGGCGAGTTTGATGTTCTCGTTGGAATAAACCTTCTCAGGGAGGGACTTGATTTGCCTGAGGTTAGTCTTGTCGCGATACTGGATGCGGACAAGGAGGGTTTCTTGCGATCCAGAGTATCCCTTATACAGACCTCGGGCAGAGCGGCGCGGCATGTGAGAGGAAAGGTTATATTCTATGCCGACAAAATTACAGGCTCAATTAAACAGGCTGTGGATGAAACCTCTAAGCGGAGAGAGAAACAGATTGAATATAACAAAAAACATGGGATAGTTCCGAGATCGGTTGTAAAATCTGTTGATGATGTTATGGTTTCAACCTCGATAGCGGATAGTCGGAAAAGAGAGAGTAGAGATAAAATGAGGGAAAAGGATATTTATATTCCAAATAGTGGGAATGATCCCGTTCTGCTCGGAAAACTCGAAGAGGAAATGAAAAAAGAAGCGAAGGCTTTGAATTTTGAAAGAGCGGCAAGTATTAGAGACAGGATTGAAGAGATTCGAATGAATCTTGAAGGGAGAAAACAAATTGAAGAAGGGGATGCTTACTGAGTTGATAGAGGTTGCTTTCGCCGAAGATGCCGTAGATGATGATATTACAACAAGACTTGTTGTTGACAGGAATGCCGAAGGTTCAGCAAAGATTATCTCGAAAGGGGAAGGAGTAATATCCGGGCAGGAATGCACGAAGGGTGTTTTCTTGTTTGTTGATGATTCTGTCACTTACTCTGCCGAAGTGGAAGATGGTGGGCATGTGAGGTGGGGAGATATTGTGGCGGATATTAAGGGAAGGGTTTCTTCAATCTTGAGTGCTGAAAGAATGGCGCTAAATTTTCTCGGGCATCTTTCCGGTGTGGCAACTATGACAGCCTCCTTCGTCGAGAAGGCGAAGGATAGTGGAATAAGTATTCTGGATACGAGAAAGACAACGCCGGGGCTGAGATTTCTTGAGAAGAAAGCCGTTCTGGATGGTGGAGGAAAAAATCACAGGGCCAATTTGGGTAAATTAATTCTTGTTAAGGAGAATCACATTTCAATGGCCGGGGGTATGGTAAATATATTAGAGTTGTTGGGTGATGACTTGTTGAAAGAAGCGGAAATAGAGGTTGACTCAATGGATCGTTTGGCGCTTTTGGTAAGGAATCCGCCAGCCAGAATAATGCTTGATAATTTTACGCCCGCTATGGTTGAAAAAGCGATAAGAGAAGTGGATAAATGTGGAGAGGAAAAACCTGAAATCGAGGTTTCAGGGGGAATTACAATCGAAACTATTAATGAGTACCTGATAGCGGGCGTTGATTATATATCAGTTGGCTCTATAACATCTTCAGCCCCGGTCCTGGATCTCAGCCTGATTACACCAAGAGTTGAGATTTAGTATTTATAAGGAGATGTACTCTTTGATATCAAATGAACTCCATCCGGCGGAAATAAGAAGAAATCTTAAAACTGAAAAATTCGGGAATATTATTGTTTTATTTGATTCCGTTGATTCGACAAACACGGCATCTACAAGGTTGGCGGAGGCGGGTTTTCCGGAGGGAACGGTAGTTACCGCTTCGGAGCAGGTGAGGGGAAGGGGTAGAAAGGAAAGAAAATGGTTTTCCAATTCAGTGGACAGTCTTGTGTTTTCTATGATTCTTAAACCCAAGAAATTGCCAATTGGGCTAACATCGCTATTAGCATATTCAATTATTGAAACCCTCGATAATTTCTGTAAGGGGACAATGATGAAATGGCCGAACGATATATACTATAAAGGCAGAAAAATTGGAGGGATACTTGCCGAAGGGAGTAATGAGTATATGGTTATCGGAGCTGGTTTGAATATTAATCAGAGGGAGGAGGATTTTCCGAATGAGCTTTTATTGATAGCGTCTTCCCTGAGAATAGCAAATGGAAACAGGTTTGATAGGGGTGTTATCCTGTGTAGAATAATCGAAGTCTTTGAAAGAAACTATAAAAACTGGGAAAACAATGGTTTTCCTGTTTTTAAAGAGGCAGTGGAGGCAAGGCTTTTATATATTAACACCGATGTAATTATTACAAATGGGAATATGCACAAATCTGGAGAACTTATAGGAATTACGGAAGAGGGTTACCTCTTGCTCCGTTGTGGTGATGAGGTTAATGTTTTTAGTTCCGGTGACCTTAGCTTACGAAGGATAAAAGAATGAATTCTGTTTTGGCTATGGATATGGGAAACAGTGGGTTGAAAGCGGTTCTTTTTGAGAATGGAAAGATTGAAAAGAGGTGGAGGTTTAAGTTTGATAAAGGGTTTAAATATGTCTCCGAGGTGCTGAAAGAATCTTCGCCCCGTGGAATTGTACTCTGCTCCGTTGTTCCTGAATGGACGACTTCATTTCTGGATAAAATTGAGCATGAACTATACGAAAGAGTCTTATATGTGGATTCAGATGTTAACTTTCCGTTCCCCATTTTGTTATCTAATCCCGGAGAGGTTGGAACGGATAGGCTGTGTGCGGTTTGCGGAGTGGTAGAACTTGGTATTAAAGAAGCAATTATTGTTGACGTTGGTACGGCGATTACGGTTGATGTGCTGAGTTTGATGGGATACGAAGGAGGAACGATATTCCCAGGAGTAGAAATGATTTTAAATTCACTTCATAGAGAGACTGCGGTTCTCCCGGATCTTAAGAAGTTGTCCGGTTCGGGGACAGTCCCGGGAAAAAGCACGAAAGGAGCGATTGAAAGCGGCACTTTCTGGGGGGTACTTGGAGCAATAGAAATATTGATAAGAAAATCTATAGAAACCCTCTCTCCCTCAGCTCAAATTTTTCTTACAGGGGGTGGTGCCCAGGATATTTCTTCTCAATTACAAGTCTCTTTCAAAATCGATCCCGATCTTGTTTTTAAGGGGCTTTTTAGGCTCTATGAAACAGGGGAACAGATTTCAAAGAAGGACAGGTAAGACTTTCCTCTATTAACTTCTAACTATATATAACACTGTAAATTAGGGGTATGGTTTATAAAAATTGTATGGTATTGAACATTTTGCTTGCATTCTAATTTGTATGTCAATATATTTTGAACCGGTGCAGTGGCAGTCAAGTAGTGAGAGTGCTAATTTGCTGAAATGGTAGTAGAAAGGAGTGAGTTGTGAAGATTAAACCTTTAGCTGACAGGGTTCTTGTAAAAGCTATTGATCCTGATGAGGTAAAAAAGGGAGGAATTATTATTCCCGATACCGCAAAGGAAAAGCCTCAAGAGGGGAAAGTTATTGAAGTTGGTAAGGGGCGTATAAATGAGGCTAATGGGGAACATATTGAAATGGAAGTTAAGAAAGGCGATACGGTTCTTTACGGTAAATATTCCGGAACTGAAATTACAGTGGATGAAGTTGAATATTTAATTCTAAGAGAGAGCGATATATTAGCAACAATATAACTTATTAAGGAGTGAAAACTGATGGCGAAACAAATTAAATTTAGTATTGAAGCGAGAAATAGCCTGAAAAACGGTATGGATATCCTTGCTAACGCGGTTAAGGTAACACTAGGACCAAGAGGGCGTAATGTTATTCTTGACAAAAAATTCGGTGCACCAACAATAACAAATGACGGTGTTACCATCGCGAAGGAGATTGAACTGGAAGACCCGTGGGAAAATATGGGCGCCCAGATGGTAAAGGAAGTTGCCACAAAGACGCAGGATGTTGCCGGTGACGGGACTACTACTGCGACAATCCTCGCCCAGTCAATTATTACCGAGGGCCTTAAGGTTGTTACGGCCGGAACTAATCCAATGTTTCTTAAAAAAGGAATTCATAAAGGTGTTGACGCGGCTGTTGAATAC
>JAGHBT010000275.1 GCA_021160845.1 bacterium
GGATAGCGGAGTCTACCGTATCTTTCGCGGTGGCTCCTGGGGCATGGACAGCGCTGATATATATGCCTATGTTGCGCATCGCGGCGCCTGGTTTCCGTTCACCAGGAACCCCGGTGGCGGTTTCCGGGTTTGTCGAAGCGGATCCGGCGACTAGACTTTGTAAGATCTTATATTCTGAGTTTATAAAACCGGGATTATGCTGAAAAAAAGTTATGAAGTCAGCAACTAATAGAATGTTTGTGAATTAATGCTGAAAAGATTCAGTTTATACGGTTTTTTAAAGAATCAACAGTACTATGAACCGTTTATCGTACTGGCATTTCTGCAGATGGGACTCAA
Source organism: bacterium (assembly GCA_021160845.1). Classification (GTDB taxonomy): domain Bacteria; phylum Krumholzibacteriota; class Krumholzibacteriia; order Krumholzibacteriales; family WJIX01; genus JAGHBT01. Next base: position 340 of record JAGHBT010000275.1, read on the forward strand.
TTATACCTTGATCGGTCTGCTGATTGCTTTCAGGGAGATGATGGTAAACATTATGGAGATCCCGTCGGGCGCTGTTGCCGATGTATGGGGCCGCCGCAAATCCATGATTGTAAGTTTCGCGGCATATATAGTGCATTTTACCGTGATAGGCAGCGCGGGAGTTGCTGCAGTAAATGGTTTGATTTCTTTTAAGCTTCTTCTTGTTCTCCTCTTTTTGTCCATGTTTTTCTATGCGGTGGGAGATGCCTTTCGTACCGGTACCCACAAGGCGATGATTTTTACCTGGCTTCGCATTCAGGGGCGAACAAATGAAACAACGGCTGTGTATGGGTACACCCGTTCATGGAGTAAAATAGGTTCTGCCGTATCGGTTGTACTGGCATGCTTCTTTGTTTACTATACACGGAGCTATGTATATATCTTCTTTTTCTCCATAATTCCTTATGTATTAAATATTATCAACTTTGCCGGTTACCAAAAAGAACTCGACGGCGAGAGTACGGGCAGCCTAAGTGCAAGGCAGGTGTTGGTACATCTTAAAGGGTCGCTTTTGGAGGTAATACGCAATGCATCTCTTCGACGGCTAATACTGGAATCAATGGGGTTTGAGGGCTTTTTTAAATCAATCAAGGATTACCTGCAGCCGATCCTAAAGCAGGCGGCTTTACCATTAATCGCGCTGTTTTTTTCAGGTGTTGTCATGACAAGCGAGCAGAAATCGGTAATCCTGATTGGCCCGGTTTACTTTTTTCTTTTTATACTTTCTGCCTTAGCGAGCAGAAAATCGCACAAACTCGTAAGAAAAACCGGCGGTGAAGATTCAACGGCAAGGCTTATATGGCTTTATATGTTGTTTATGATGATCCTGCTGGTTCCGGCAATGTATTTCAGGATATACTGGGCAATGATTGCCGGTTTTATAGCTCTTTACATTTTGCAAAACCTATGGAGGCCGGTGCTGATAAGCCGTTTTGATACTCACTGCAGCGAGGCGCAGGGCGCGACAGTCTTGTCGATAGAGTCTCAAGCTAAGAGTGTAGGTACAATGCTGATTGCGCCGCTGATGGGGGCCGCTGTGGATTTTGTAAAGTACAGACAGATTGGAAAAAGTGAGTTTTGGCCCGTTGCGGTCGCGGGACTGATTTTGTCTGGTTTGTTTTTTGTCACTGCGGTAAAAAGTTGTAATGAAACTGAATAAAAGACATGTATCTTCCGCAAGCGCAAAGTGAAAGGGACGATTTATATTACGTCCTATTACTGGGAAGTGCCCGCTAACAGGTTTACAAAGGAGTTCGACATGGCAGAGAAACAGAGTTGCGAAAGAGTGATTAACGCGGCAGAAGAAATCGACGGAAGGAAAAAACTTGCTTGTAAAAAGGCATTTGAACTTTCAGAGGAATTTGGTATTTCTCTTCATGATATAACAAGATGCTGCAATCAGAATGACATCAAAATTTATGCGTGCCAATTGGGATGTTTTAAGTAAAGCCTACACTTTGGATATAGAGATTGGTGTACAGGAATAAAGCTGAATTCCCTGATTTAATTTGTTAGAAGGCAATTCAAGTGCGTAGTTTGTTATGTATTGAAAAGTGGATATTATGAAGACAATAGTAATATCGGGCGCCAGTTCCAATGTCGGCAAAACGACAGTCGCTAAAAGGATTGTACGGTTATTGCCCGGGGCCATATATATTAAGATAGGGCACGGAAAGGAAAAACCGGGGCAGGAGGGTGAATTTTTTCATATAGGTACAAAATTTAGTGATATTATTTCAAAATTCGGCAATGCTCCTTTTCTGATAATTGAAAGTAATTCCATATTAAACGAAATTACACCCGAACTATTGGTATATCTGACAGGCGATTCGCAAAAACCTTCGGCAAAGAAAGCGGAAGAAATAGCTGACATACGCAGAGGGGAAAGAATAGATGCAAGTAAAATATCCGATCTCGCCCGATACCTTTCAGTAGAAGAATCAACTATAAGAAAGATCGCCTGGATTTCCGGAGCGCGCCCCTCACCCCCAATAGCCATTTAAAGAGGGTTTTTAGGGGCTTTTTTTTGGAGTATATAAAAAATCTGTTACAGCAGAAGTGGGGAGGAATGTTGTCGGAGCAGATGAGAAGGGTAGATTCTATTTTTGGCTAACTGGTGCCTGAAATGTTATGTGCTACTTTTTAAGAATAAGAAATTAAAAATAATTGAGAGGCAATATAAATGAAACACTTCAATATTGAAGAAGCTTGGGCTAATGAGCTTATGCCTGAGGGACTTGTTATTCCCTCTTCAACCGTTATTTCGGGTCAGGGAGGATCTGGAAAGCCATTGTTAGGATTCTCAGTCATTTCATCATGGCTAAAGCAAGGTGGGAACTTGATACTTATTCTGACGAGTACAGGAAAATCCTTTGCAGAACAAAGCCTCAAGAGATTATACAATCTAGAAATGACTAAATACAAAAAAAATGTGCAGTTTATTAAATTTGATGCTTATATAGAAC
>JAGHBT010000062.1 GCA_021160845.1 bacterium
CAGTATAACGGCTGAGATTAATAAAGAATTTAAGGAGAAGAAGAAGGAAAAGAAGGATAACAGGGAAAAATTGAGATTTGACTTTGTTGATGTAACTAAACCGGATTCCCCTGAAGCCTTTAAGGCGCCTTTTCATTTTGATCCTGTTCCTCAGTACTATACGGGTACCTGCTGGTGTTTTTGCACAACATCTTTTATGGAATCGGAGATTGCCAGGTTAACCGGCAGAAAGATTAAACTCTCCGAGATGTATACCGTTTACTGGGAGTATGTCGAAAAGGCGAGGGGGTACATACAAAAGAGGGGAAATCAGCCATTTGAACAGGGCGGTGAATCGGATGGTCTTTTTATCATCTGGGATAAATACGGGATTGTTCCACTGGATGAATACCCCGGGCTAACAGAGGGCAGGGATAAGCATAACCACAAGATGTTGCGTGATGAAATGATGGATTACCTTGAGCTTGTGAAGGAGAAAGGGACCTGGGATGAAGAGACCAATATTGCTAGCGTCAGAGTAATTCTCGACAAATATCTCGGGAAGCCCCCGGAGAAATTTTCTTTTAAAGGTAAAAAATATACTCCATTAAAATTCTTCAAGGATATCCTGAAGGTTAAGACCGATGATTATATTCAGGTTATGTCCACTTTGTCAAAGCCCTTTTATCTCGAAGGCGAATTTGATGTTACCGATAACTGGAGGCCCACAAAGACATATTACAATCTTCCTCTCGATGAATTTTACAAGAGAATAAAGATGGCCGCTAAAAAGGGGTATACGGTTTGTATAGGAGGAGATGTTTCGGAGCCGGGCTATAACGGTTTTGAGGATGCCGCGATTATACCCGATTTTGATATACCGCAGGATTATATAAACCAGGATTCCCGTGAACTTAGAATCAATAACAAAACCACAACCGACGATCACGGTATTCACCTTGTTGGATATATGGAAAAGGATGGAAGAGACTGGTTTTTAATTAAGGACTCGGCGAGAAGTTCAAGACATGGAAAGTTCCATGGGTATTATTTCTACAGAGGCGATTATATTAAACTGAAAATGCTTACATATACTGTTCACAAGGATATAATGAAAGATCTCGAAGGTAAATTTAAAGAGGCCGCGAAAGAAAAGGCCAAGAAATAATCAATTAACTGTAAATTAGAGTTAAAAAAGGAAGATGACATGAGAAAAATTGGTGTAGTATTGGCTTTGTATCTGTGCCTTTGTCCCGTTGGCATTCTGCAGGCTGCCGAACCCTTGTTTGATGCGGCAATAAACTATTCGGCAGGGAGTGAACCGCGGTCAGTGTATTTATCAGATCTGGATGGAGACGGAGTTTTGGATATTGCTGTGGCTAATAGTAATTCTGGCGACGTTTCGGTTCTTTTAAACGATGGGGATGGAACATTTGGTAATGCGGTAAGTTACACCGCGGGAGATTGGTCCTATTCAGTATGTTCGGCAGATTTGGATGGGGACGGAAATATGGATCTTGCTGTCGCGAATTATCTGTCTGATAGTGTTTCGATTTTTCTGAATAATGGAGGAGGGATATTCGCGAGCGCCGTGAACTATGAGACGGGTAGTCAGCCGATATCAGTATGTTCATCAGATCTGGATGTAGATGGAAAAGTGGATCTTGTTGTGGCTAATTTGAACAACAACAATGTTTCAGTTTTTATAAACAATGGAGATGGGACATTTCAAAGTGCGGTGAATTACTCTACTGGAATTAGACCAGGTTCAGTTTGCTCATCGGATCTTAACGGAGATGGATATATAGATATTGCTGTTGCGAATAGTGGTTCTAATAATATTTCGGTTCTCCTAAACAATGGAGATGGGACATTCAGTGGAAAAGTAGATTACGCTGTGGGAGTACTACCGACATCGGTATGCTCATCAGATCTTAACGGAGACGGAGATATGGATCTTGCTGTGGCTAATAGTAATTCTGACGACGTTTCGATTCTTATAAACAGTGGAAGTGGAATATTCGCGACGGCGGTAGGTTACACTGCGGGGAGTCAACCAAGGGGCGTTTGTTCGTCAGATCTTGACAGAGACGGGAATATAGACATTGCCGTGACGGATTATGGCTCTGATAGTGTTTCTGTTTTCTTAAACAATGGAGACGGAACATTTGGCGATGCGGCAAGCTATGCTGTTGGAGGGCACCCAATGTCAGTTTGTTCGGCGGATCTGGATGTAGACGGAAATATGGATCTTGCTGTGGCAAATTATGGTTCTAACAATGTTTCCGTTCTGATTAATCTATCAGAAGATACGGCAACGATGCTTCAGTCTTTTGCGGTTTCTCGTAAGAGTGGAGGTATTGAGATTTTATGGAGATTGTCTGATGTGGATGCCGGTATAGATTTTGTGGTTTATCGAGCGAACAACGACAAAGATATTTATCTTCCTATTTCGTCCATGGTTCACAGTTTAGGTAACCTTTCGTACCGTTTTGTTGATAGTACTTGTGAACCGGGGAACTCGTATCGTTACCGTGTGGATGTAACAGATGGGCATGGTTCACGCACGCTCTTTGCGACAGAGGCGGTTGTTGTACCTGTTCTTTCACTGAACCTTTCACAGAATGTACCGAATCCATTCAATCCTATGACAATCATTCATTATAATGTGTCTGAGCAAACACGAGTGAGGCTTGAAGTTTTTGATATTACCGGCAGGCTGGTTGCTGTCCTTGTCGACAAAGTGCAGAAGCCTGGGCCCATTGCGGTTGAATGGAAAGGACGCGATGAGTCCGGCGGGATGGTTTCAAGCGGCGTTTATTTCTACAGGCTTACTGCGGGGAAAGAAAGCCTTACGAAGAAACTTGTTCTTTTGAGATAACACACAGGGAACTGTGCCTATCTTTTAAATCAGAGCCGGCAGAAAAATTGTTTATAAATCAGCAAATGGGATTGCTGTTACCCCATTGCCGAGAGGTAAAGTAATATCCCATGGATGAATAACAAACCGAGTTGTAGCAATTATGCATTCAAATGCATAATTGTTAAGGATTGTCGTCTGGGGAAAATTAACTTTTAGCAATCA
>JAGHBT010000125.1 GCA_021160845.1 bacterium
CTATTATCCAGAGCTCCGGATAATATTATACAGGAAGCTGCTGTTGAGAATGGAATGCAGACGATGCGTAGCGATGGAGCAAGAAAGATTCTGGCCGGAATTACGACTTGTGAAGAAGTATTGAGGGTGAGCTAATCCTTCCTGTATGTTAATAATTGATCCGAGGCCCGTAAAAATTTTCTTGAAAAGAAACCCCAAGCTAATATATTGAATTATTACGGAGCTGGTGTAGCTCAGCTGGTAGAGCAACGCATTCGTAATGCGTAGGTCATCGGTTCGATTCCGATCACCAGCTCCAAATTAATAAGGGGCCCCTTAGTAATTATTCGTCTGTTCTTTTATCTTTCCGCGGCTTTTTCCCCTCGGCTTATGTAGACTTCATTCGTGGGAGTTTATCCGGAACATATAGCGTTTTTTTCACCTATTAAATTTAGTGACAACTGTTGATGCTTCATGTATACTCACCGAAAGTGTCAAAAAATGCTAATTAAGTTGTTTGGGTTATTTCATAAGAAGTTAATTTATAGGAGGTTAATCGGTGGATGATAGAATCACAAAAGAAGAACTTATTGCCAGGGCGGAAAAACCAGGCGAAGATGCTATGCGACTTCACCCCTTTTATAAAGGCAAAATAGGGATAATGCCAAAAGCATGCATACGAAACATTGATGATTTTGCTATCTGGTATACCCCGGGGGTTGCTAAGCCTTGCCTTGATATAAGGGATAATCCGGAAAAAGCATTTGAACATACCAACAAGGCTAATATGATAGCGGTTGTTTCTGATGGTACAAGAGTGTTGGGACTGGGTGATATCGGGCCAGCCGCGGCTATGCCTGTCATGGAAGGAAAAGCCCTTTTGTTCAAGTATCTTGGTGGAGTTGACGCTGTTCCAATTTGCCTTGACACAAAAGATCCGGATAAACTGATAGAGGTTGTAAAATTGCTCCAGCCTTCATATGGGGGGATCAACCTTGAGGATATTTCTCAACCTAAATGCTTTAGAATCCTTGAAACATTAAGAGAGGAATGTGACATACCCGTCTGGCATGATGACCAGCAGGGAACGGCTGCTGTTACGGTTGCCGGTTTGATAAATGCTTTAAAGATAGTTGATAAGGATATCTCCAGAGTGAAAATAGCGATGATTGGAGCCGGAGGGGCAAATATATGTATCGCGAGAATGATTATGGTAGCAGGCGCTACTCCCGAGAATATAGTTATGTGTGATAGTAAGGGTATACTGCATGAAAGCCGGGAAGAGGAGCTAAGTGTAAAATACAAGGAAAAATGGGAAATAGCTCAGAAGACAAATGGTGAAGGAAGGACAGGAGGAATACCAGAGGCAATGAAAGCCGCCGATGTTGTGATTGCTCTGTCAAAGGTTGGCCCGGGCACAATAAAAAAAGAATGGGTTGAAACGATGGCGGATGACGCGATCGTGTTTGCCTGCGCCAATCCCATTCCGGAAATATGGCCATGGGAGGCAAAGGAAGCAGGGGCTAAAGTAGTTGCTACCGGAAGAAGTGATTTTCCGAACCAGGTAAATAACTCACTTGGATTCCCAGGAATTTTCAGGGGCACTCTTGACGTAATGGCGAAAACGATAACAGACGAGATGTGTATAGCCGCCGCTCGGGAGTTGGCTAAATGCGCTGAGGATAAAGGTATAGATGAGAACCATCTCCTTCCTACTATGGATGAATGGGAGGTTTTCCCGAGAGTGGCGGTAGCTGTTGGGAGAAAAGCAATCGAACAAGGTGTCGCGCGTCTTGATCTTACGAGGGAAGAGATTTATCAAAAGGCGGAAAATACTATTAGGAATGCTCGCGAGTCGTTTGAGTGTTTGCAGAATGAAGGTTTTATCAAGTTACCCGACGAATAGGAAGTAACCTGCAATTTGTGGGATATACAGTAAATTGTATTTTGCAGAGTGTGCTGTTGTTACTTCCGTAAGTGATGTTATATATAAATAATCCCCTCTGCCCGGTTTCATATTTGCAGAGTGTTTTGGCTCGTTGCTTTTTCGAAAGGAAATAATTAATATGGGATCAACTATGATAGAAAAGATATTGGTACGTTCTTCAGGTGGAGAATCGGCGTCGGTTGGAGATATACTCTTTGTGCGGCCGCATAGAATCCTTTCGCATGATAACTCAGCCGCGATACTTGGAATCTTCAAGAAGCTTGGCGGAAAAAGAGTGTGGGATCAGGATAGAATTTTTATAGCGCTTGATCACGCGGTTCCTCCTCCGGATGCTAAAAAAGCACAGAGTCATACGATGATAAGGGACTTTGTTCGTGAACAGGGTATACGATATTTCTATGAAGGTGGTACGGGAATATGTCATCAGGTACTCCCGGAATATGGACATGTTATTCCCGGAGTTGTAATATTCGGTTCGGATTCGCATACAACAACGCATGGAGCTTTTGGAGCAGCGGGAATACCTATAGGGAGAACTGAAACTGCAAGTGTATGGGCTCTTGGAGAAACTTGGCTTCGAGTTCCGCCGACAATAAAAATAGAACTTAATGGCGAGGTGCGGGAAGGGGTAACTCCGAAGGATATTATTCTCTATGTAATTGGAATGATTACCGCGGATGGAGCGACCTACAGAGCCGTTGAATTCCATGGCCCCGTGACGAGTAAAATGAATATGAGCGGAAGGATGACCATTTGCAATATGGCCGCTGAAATGGGAGCTAAGGCAGCAATGGTTCCATTTGATTCAATAACCAGCGACTGGTTGGAAAAGGTGACAAACGATGAATATCAGGTTGTCCTACCCGACGATGATGCGGAATATGAGAAATTAATATCTATAGATTGCTCCAGGATAACTCCTCAGGTAGCGAGGCCTCATAAGGTAGATAATGTAGTACCTGTATCGGAACTTGACGAAACACGGATTGATGTGGCTCTTCTTGGGACATGTACAAACGGCAGGATCGAAGATCTCAGGCAGGCAGCGGCAGTCCTTGAAGACAAAAAGATTTCTGAGGGAGTGAGGCTTCGTGTTTATCCCGCTTCTAGAAAGGTCTTAAAAGAGGCTGTTGATGAGGGAATAATCAGTATCCTTCTTGAATCCGGGGCTCAAGTTGCCGTTCCGGCGTGTGGTCCGTGTCTTGGCGCTTATGGAGGAGTTCTCGCACCGGGAGAAAATTGTGTTTCAACCGCTAACAGGAATTTTAAGGGGAGAATGGGGTGTAAAGAAGATACGGGAATCTATCTTGCCAGCCCAGCCACTGTAGCTGCTTCGGCTATTGAGGGCAGGATAGTATCATATTATTAATTTGACGCAGACTTCCGCGCGGCGTGTGAATACGATGCCTGAGTTGGACAGGTGTTCAAAACGCCGTTCGATCGTAAACAGAAAGAAGGGGAGGCAAAGATGCGGTTTAGGGGACGAATATGGATACTTGATGAC
>JAGHBT010000295.1 GCA_021160845.1 bacterium
CCCACCCCATAAATCGGGCTGTCTGCATACCTCCATTTTCGCCCGGGAGAAGAGAATAGGTGTCTATATCCGGTTTGAGGAACATGTCACTTTCTTTTGTTCTGGCGTACCCTCTGATGGAGGAACCGTCGAACCATATCCCTTTTGCCAAAGCCCCGTTTAGGGCGCTCACGGGGATCTCCAGAGATTTAAGTGTGCCAAAAATATCTGTAAACTCAAGTTCAACAAACCTTGGGTTTGCCATGATTCACGGATTTGTCTTTGAAAAATTGGATGTTTGTTCTATTTTTAATATTAATCGCCAGTTTTTATGAAAGTGGCAATTCTTTTTACACACCGGACTAAGAATTAAATTAGCGCTAAAAACTCAGGAGGAAAAATGGAAGAAACCAGATATAAAAGAGGCTTGGAGAAATTCCGCCAAGTAGACGGAAAAGGCGGCGAAAAAGCAGTAAATGATCTCAAAGAGATTGTTCCTGAAATAGAACGCTACATAGTGGAGTATCCTTTCGGTGATATTTATTCACGCCCCGGGCTGGATCTAAAAATCAGGGAACTGTCAGCCATAGCCGCCTTAACCGCGATGGGAAACTCAGAACCGCAGCTGAAAGTCCATCTGCATGCCGCCTTGAACAATGGCGCAACGCGGCAGGAAGTAATTGAAGTGATTCTGCAAATGACAATATATGCCGGATTCCCCGTGGCGCTTAACTCTCTCTATACAGCCCGGGAAATATTTGCAAGCCGTGATTTAAAAGGTAGTTGACTTATTTCCGGAGCTCGAGTAAATTTTTATTGAAAATCGGTAACATCGCCCGATTCCATTTTGCAACTGTTATTTAATTATTAAAGAGTGGGCATACTCTGAATATTCACTTTTCTCTCAACGGGAAATGGCCGCCATGACTAACAAACAAATTGGAGATTACAATGTTCTGAAGCAAATAGGCGCCGGAGGCATGGCAAAGGTTTATCTAGCTGTCCACAAAGATGTGCCAAACCTGAAGGTGGTTTTAAAGGTTCTTTCCGACCCGCGCCAGGGCGAGCGTTTCAAGCAGGAGGCTGACAAGCTGGCACTTCTGGACCGGCATCCCAATATTTGCAAAATTAAACATTTTTTCAACCATGGCGACGAATTTGTAATCGTCATGGAATACATTGACGGACAATCACTTAAAGAAATACTGGAGGAAAAGGGTAAACTACCCATTCCGGAAGCCCTCGAAATAACCTGCAACATCATTTCCGCCCTGGAACCCGCCCATAAGCAGGGAATATATCACCGGGATATCAAGCCCGGCAATATAATGTTCAAAGAGTGTGGCCAGGTTAAAATAATCGACTTCGGAATAGCCAAAGCCAAAACCGACCCCAGCTTGACCATTGCGGGAACCAGCGCCGGAACCCCGGACTATATGGCCCCGGAACAGTTCGACGCATCCAAGGATATCGACTACTTTAAATCGGACATCTACGCTGTGGGAACCATGCTGTTCAGAATGCTGACCGGTGAACTGCCCTTCAAAGGCGACAATGAATTCGCCCTGCGGGACTCGAAGATGTTCGAAAAACCTCCCAAACCATCCAAACTAAACAAAGAAATAAGCAAGAGCCTGGACAATATTATCCTGAAAGCTATTGACAGCGAACCGGATAAGAGATTCAACTCCGTGGGCGAGATGAGAGAGAAACTCCTGGAAGTTTACGACATATGCAAAGTCGAAAAACCCCCCCCATCTACCAAAGAACCGGGGGAAACAGACGGAGTCAAACACAGACGGGCAAAAGGCAACACAAAGATTTTATACCTGGCAACCGCTGCGGTAATTATTGCCGTAGCTGTCTATTTTGTATTTATCAGGACTGTTCCTCCCGGGCGGGGCACACTTGATACTCCCATAACTCCGGCCAGTGGCCCCTATGTCGACAACCGATTGATTGATTCATCGACAAGCGCACAAAGCGTACCGCCTGAACCCGGCAAGCACATCGTCAGGGTTGAAGATGAGAGAGCAATTGGCACAAGGGAATTTGTCGATACTATTCAACTGGCCGCTAATAAAACGCGGGAAAGGAGTTATGTTTTTAAATCGTCTTCACCGGAAACGGTGTCCGGTGAAGAAATAAAAAAACGTGTTTCCCAGGAAAAACACGACGAGTCGAGCCGGGATCACAGAGCGGACGCCAAGTCTCCGGTTGAAAAACCCCGTGGCTTCCTGGTGGTCGGATCCAGGCCCCGTGGCGGAGAAATATACATAGATGGTGTGCTGCAGAGGGACAAAACACCCTACACATTCGAAATGCCCGCGGGAAAACACACCGTCAGAGTGGTAATCAATAAAAATGGCAAAACATTCGAACACCTTTACCATCTCACCATAAAAAGCGGCGAAAGAGAAAAAGTATTGTATAAACTCCCGGAGTAATGTATGATCATTCTATTAAATCTGTTCAGACAAAAATCAAGGGAACTAATATAAAGGGGGAATTAAAATGAACGGTAAGAGTGCTATTTTCGCAGTTGTTTCACTCGTGGTTCTTGCGCTGTCAGTCTCTACACCACTGATCTCCACTTCTAATGTTAAAGACAATGTAATAGCAGACAGGCTGGCCGAAGCGATAAACCTTTACAGTGAACTGGAATTCGAGAAGGGGCTGACAATAACCGACGAGCTGTTTGCCAGAGAAAATTTATCCTCCACCGACAGCATAGCCATCTATGAAGTCAAAAGCATCATAACATACGCAATGGGGATTAAATTCAAGAGAAAAGCATTTGACTATCTCAGTGATATCTCCGATATAGGACTCTGCCTTGTTCGTCTGCCCAGGGAAGTCTGGCCTAGCGAGCTAAGGGACAAGTGGTATCATATATGCAAAAAGAATGACAATCTATCCTGCCCAATGGAAAGTGAATCGGGGATTAAGACCATAGCCATTATGGAATTCGACAACTACTCGGTTGGTAAATACCAGAAGGAGCTGGGAGCCCTGAGTAAGGGACTGGCGGACTTTTTTGAATACGATTTTTCCCGATTTTCCGATTTGAAGGTAGTGGAGAGGGACAAACTCGACTTTATCCTTCGGGAACTGAAACTTGTGGAAGAAGGCAAGATAGACAAATCCACAGCCGTAAAAGTAGGCAAGATACTGGGCGCCCAGACGATGGTGTTCGGCAGTATTACCCAGATAAGCAACAAAGACGCCGTTATGCTGGCCCGCGCCGTGGACGTGGAAACCTCCGAGATCATCGCTATCGCTGAGAAAAGAGGAAAACCGAACTTCGTGAAAATGGAAAAAGAGCTTGTAAAGGATATGGCTAAACAGCTGGATATCCTGGTAACGGATAAAACCACTGAACTTATTGATGAATCAGGAACAAAGGATATGGACGCGGCCAAGCTGTATTCCATCGGCCTGAAATATCTCGATAAATACGAATACGAAGAGGCTTACAATCATTTCAAGATGGCTTATGATAAAGACAACACCTTCATGGAAGCAAAAAAGAAAATGGCAGTTTATAGACCACTTATCGCTAATTCGCCTGAATAGACAAGGAGGATGTAATGAGCAGGCATGTTTCGCTAATACTTCTTACAGTAATCCTTCTGTCCTTTGGTTGTTCACAAAATCTCTATATGAAGGGCATAAGAGCCTCCCGAGAGGGCGACTATGAGCTAGCTTTAGCCAGTCTCTACCATGCATTGGAAGAAAAGCCTGAAGATTACAGGGCCTGGTGTGAAATTGGTATAATCTACTACAAAAATGACTCCCCGGGCAAGGCTGAAGAGGCATTCGGAATGTCCAACCGGATCAAACCGAACGCTCCTTCCAGTCTCTACCTCGGATTAATATTCGAACGTGGGGAACAGTTGGAAAAAGCAATCAACCTGTACGGCTCGGCCATCAACCTGGAAGGCAATTCCGACACCAGAGACATGATCCGGGACAGATTGAGCGTGTTGATTGACAAAAAACTCGAACGGAACGCCTCCCTAGCTATTCGGAATGAATCCGATATTGATACCAAATCCATCCCCGACAATACCATAGCGGTTATCAACTTCGATGGTTCCACACTCCAGCCGGAGATGAAACCTCTGGCCCTGGGGATTGCCGAATTTACAGCCACGGACCTGGCCAAGGTTTCCCGATTGAATGTAGTTGAAAGAATAAAAATCAACACTATTCTAGACGAGCTAAAATTCAACCAGTCGCAATACGCCGACCCGAAATTCGCACCCCGGGTAGGCCGGTTGCTGGGCAGCCGAAGAATGGTTCTGGGAACCATAACCGGAACCGGCGAAGAAAGTTTCAGGATCGACGGAATACTGCTGAATACAGTGGAAGGTAAAACAACCCGAACAAAGGTAACGGAGGGACAGCTTAAAAAGTTTTTCGAAGTACAGAAGGAGTTCGTCTTCAACGTGATAGACACCTTGGGAATTGAGCTGACCAAAAAAGAACGTGACGCTATAGAAGAAGTTCCAACCGAATCGTTTCTTGCTTTCATGGCGTTCAGCCGCGGGCTTTACTATCAACAGCAGGGCATGTATGAAGAGGCCACAAAATCATTTGGAAAAGCCAAACAGTACGATCCCGGTTTTGCAGGTGCGGCCGGAATGGCCAAAAAGGCAGAGCTCAATTTATCGTACTCCCGAGACAAAAATAATGAAAAATTCAGGCAAGTAATAACCGCCTCCTTAAGTGCGGAGGGGGAAAAGATCGGACTGGATAATATCCAGACCATCAATCTTATCAACAGCGGGTTCGTTCGCGGCATAGACACGCCCTTCGATTTCGGTATCAATCCCCTAGCTCCCCCCGGCGGCGGACCTATCAGAGATGGTTACGGAGTCATTATAATAGGAGGAAATCTGGATGCGGATTAAAAATATTACGCTGTTTTTAATTATTATGTTTTTACCATTATCGACATCGTTCGCCCAGATAGTTTACAATCAGCCGTATTCCAGCACTTTTAAAATCTATTATAACACCTGGTCGCTGGAAAATTCCCTGACAGGTATCCGGGATGACATCTCTCAAAAAACAACTTCTCTGTCCGGCTTCATTCCTATAAGAGATAATTTCGAAGCTAGATATTATATTGTTACGGCTTCTAACAATCTCGACCTGAATAACACCGAGAACGAACTATCCGGACTCGGTGATTTAAGAGTGCAGTTTTCACACTCCTTCTACAAAGACAGACTGCTTATATCGACGGGGTTGAATTTACCAACCGGCGCGCAGAAACTCGATACCGACCATGAAATACGGGTTATTGAATTTCTCTCCAGAGACTACCTCTCTCTTCCCCTGAGACGCTACGGAGAGGGCTTCGGATTTAATCTTCTGGCCGGCGGAGCCGCAGAAATCGGTCAGCTCAAATGCGGAATGACCGCCGCCTATCGTTATACCGGCACTTATGAGCCTTATATGAACTACGGGGATTACAATCCGGGCAACACCTTCTCACTGGGAGCCAATTCAAGCTTCGCCCATAACACCATAAATTACACCGCCAGCCTTGCCTACCTTGTTTCAGGAACCGATAGGCTCGATGATAATAATGTATACAAGCAGGCTCCTCAATTTATCACAGGGCTATCCGCTACCTATTTCGAACAACCCTACAGAGCGACACTGGGAACGAGGATGATTATTAGAAGCCGAAATACCCGCTACAGCATTACCGACGGCATAATAGAAAGCCAGCTAAAGAAGTACGGCGATGAATTCGATATATTTTTCCAGTTCGTTTACACCACACTAACCGATTGGCGCTTTACTCCACATATTGCTATGCGGAAGATTTTATCCAGCGAGGAAGTAATGTATAAGTCATCCATCTATGATTTTGGCCTGAATATATCCAGGAAATTCTCCGATCATCTGATCTTAAATGTCGGAAGCGTCTACCACAGGGGATCTACAGATATGGAAGACATTTCAATCAGCGGAATTCAGATAGCCACCTCCCTGGCGTTTACATATTAGAAGGAGATTATAATGAATAGACTGCTTAAATATAAATATTCAATTCTTATTCTCCTTTTTGCTTTTGCTGTGTCCACGGGTTGCTCCGAAAGGATCACCGATACCACCGAACAAAAAAGCGAGTTGATAGTGAGCATTTCGCCCGGGGCGTCAGATGATCTTAGCCAGGAGTACACCTTCATCCTGACCATAACCGGGCCGGGGATCGTTCAACCTATTAAAACATCGCTGCTGTTCGAAAACGGACTACTGACCGGCACAATACTGGTCCCGGCCGGTCCAGACAGAATTTTTATAATCGAAGCGTTCGATGAAACCGGCGAATTAATCTACTCCGGGCGAACCGTTACCGATGTGGAATCGGGCGTAACGGCGCAGTTGAGCATCGACCTTCATCCGCAGGTGCCCATGATAAAATTATCACCAACATACTACTACGAACCCTTTGGGTCATTACTGGCATTCAAGGTGAAGGTATACAACATGAATGACCTAAGCAGCATCGAGATAAATATTGGCAATCACGATGAGTCACCGGGGAAGTATTCCTATTACTGGAGCCCCGAGGATATAATTATCAATCCTGACCTCGCGGAGTCTTCCTTCCTCGAATGGTGGACAAGCCCTTTGGTTCCCGTTAGTGCTAATTTTCGTATAACCAACCGATACACCAACAGTATTGTAGATGAATCGGGATACAGAGAGCTGGCAACTGTATATTATAGAACATACTTTAATGAGGGTCCGCCTAAGTACCTTTTTAACCCTAATATTACCGCTATGCTCGGCATGGAGGGCGATAGCCTCAATACCGAAAATATTTACTGCGAGGGCGCGGTTGCCGACCTTTTTTATTACACTGACCACCGCGTAGGGTACTGGAAAATGGACTGGGAGTCCGATTCGATCTACGTGGTTATCGATAGTTCACCGAACAAACTGCATGGAACTGCCTGCGGAACTTTTCAGAACGAAGGCGCTTGGGGCAACGCGAGGTTTTTCAACGGAACCAGCGACTTTATCGAAGTGCCGGATGATGATCTGCTGGATATAGACGAAGGCATTACCTTTTCATTCTGGATTTATATCGAGGAAGATGATCCCCTGGACACCGCCGTCATTTTCAGCAAAATGTCCCTGGACGGTCCCGTTAATTATAGTCTCCTTGTCTCGGGACTAACCTCTCCGGGAAATTGTTCATTCCTGTTTTCTTATGGTGAATCTTCCAACCCTGAAGATTGTCTGTCATACAATGTGCAGGTTCCGGACATCGTACGTAACGATTGGTGGAATGTTATATTTTCATATCAATTCGGCGAGCCCTCCTCAGCCATATTCGTTTTCGACGCTACAAGAATTGATGGCGAATGGAGCGGTGGTACCAGCCGGACAATCCCACCCTCTTCAGTTGGGCCACTAACTTTCGGAAAACAGCTCGACACGGAAAATCCCTTATATTTCAAGGGAGGACTGGATCAGGTCGAGTTATATAATGTCTCCTTCGGCTGGGATGCAATCAGATACGCCTTCTTCCCGAGGTAATGTTACAGCGCCGGACATAAAAAGCACCCCGGAACAACCCGGAGCGCTTAAACTTTGTTAATACTTCTTTTATCCTACTTTGTTTGGAGAATGACCGTTTCCTTTACGGTAGCAATACAAACCTGTGAGGCGTCGATCTCACCATCCGAACCCTTGATAAACAAACCGAGAATAAACATTAACGAAAGAACTTTTCTTCCCTTGCCCTTATCCTCAATTACCCCCGCCAGTTTAATCATCTCTCCATTTGCAGTTTTATATTCTCCCTTTGTATCCAACTCGGAAAAAGAGAGCTTTATATAACCCGGATTGCCAGGCTTAGAGGATTCCACAATCTCGACCACTTCCGCTTTGCCCTTCGCATCCTTTTCTATTATGGCCTTTCCTCCTATCTCGACATCTTCCGCGAGATAAACAGGCACCTCCATCCCCTTCTGCAGCTTCCCGGAGTTGATTTTAATTGAGGGATCGAATTTCAGCTTCACTTCGGTCCCCTCAGGCAACACAATCTTTCCCGCAAACGCACAGACGGGCAAAAGTAAAGTAACAATTAAAGCGGCGACTATCAGTTTGATCTTTTTCATCCCGGCACCTTTCTTTGGTGTACAAATCACTACCTGAGTTTCGGCAACCTATCTTTGAGTCTCTTCTTGAATTTTATGGTAACCGTTTTTCCTATATTCTTAAAAGTAATTTCCCCTTCCATTGCAAATAACGCGTATTTACCTTGGAATATTTTCTTGTCACTGGATTGTTTTCCCCAGGTACAAGGGTACTTCAATTCATCGAAAGCGATATGGATAACATCACCGATCTTCCACTTCAACTTAACTTCTTCTCCCTCCAGAAGCTGTGTTTCTTTCGACCAGGAGGGACTTCGACCCGATCGCGTTACTTCGATATGCAGGTGCCCCATGTCCGGCACCGTTTCAAGAACACAGGTGTACTGTCTTCTGCTTTTCCATTTTTGGGCTTCGTTAAGATAGGAGTTGATAGCCGATATTTGTTTGTCATGAACACCGGGAATTAGTTTTTCCCTTATTTTCTGAAGCTCTTTAACAGCCCGACCGAGAACATAGGCGGGACTGGAAGAATTGTTAATCTGTTCCCTGATCTTATCATACTCGCCGAGACCGGCCACCGACTGAACTTTTGACTCTTTTTCAGCCACCAAATTCAACAGGGCTTCGCCCAGTTTTTCCTCCGTTCCACTATAGTTTTTCGCGTTGTTCCTGTCAAAATCCACCTGCTTGGTTATTTCCTCCGTCAGTGTAGAATCATTGCCATTCTTGATAAACCGGGTAAACAGCCCCCAGTAACTCAGCACCCGATCGGAACGAAGAAACAACACCGATTCCTCGTCGCCGACATGCATCTTCTCCAGACCAGTTAAAATATCGGTATGATTCTTATCATATATAAGGCTATCCTTGCCGGGATTGTATTTCGGCCATAGCTCATTTCGTTTAACAATATATGTGAATTTGTCGATTGTACCATCCATATTACTGATGGCTTTATCCACATTGAAGTTGTAGTACAAGCCGGCTAAATTGTCAGCGACCACTTTATAGCCGGGGAACAGTTCCTTAACCAGCCATTTTCTGCCGTAGCGATCGTAAGCCCGATATATTTTCCCGCGCTGATCATCCGAAGTGCTTAGATAATGATTATCCACCGACTTCAGTATACTATTTTCCACTCTGGAAGGCTTGGACAGCAGGACATTAAAATGATACAGAAAGGGGATAGAAAAGACTGCTATCCATATTGTAGAGATCAAAGCCACATACTTCATTATCTTACGCATGAAATTAAGCTGCTTGTTCCTGGTGATTGAATTGAGTATCCAGTAAAAAGGTTCCTTGACGCCGGAAGGACTTATCTTCTCCGGTGGTTTATAAATAGATCGCCCCACATCCGCGCCTATTTTCTCCGGTTTATTGCCGGTATTGGAGGTAAAGAAGATCTGAAAATCCAGCGTTCTTCCTACCACTATCCTCAAGAACCCACTCAGTTTTACCAGGATGTTTCTTACCGAAGCTGCCCATTCGCTGTCAGAAGCCACTTTGTTACTCTCCAGAATTTTTTCCAGAAAAAGTTCGAAATTCTCGGATAGAACCTGTTCATCCTCCGGATCTACCAAAATGGCTTGATCCTCCCCCTTATATCCGGGTAAGGTATCCGCCTTGGTTATAACCAGCCCCACGGGTATCGGAAGACGTAATTTAAGCGGAGCTATTCTTTCGAGTATGTTGACAAAAGCTGAAGTTCGGGCCTGTATCTCCATTTCCGCCCCTATAATCTTGGGATCGAAGAAGAAGAGTATTCCGTCGGAAGCGGCCATAAATTCATTGACTATCTCCGATTTATCGGAGTCCCCTGAAATGGACACCGCTTCGCCACCGTAATCAAAGGTCACCACCGGAATTTTTTTCTTACGGTCCAGAATGGCGTTGAATTGCAGAATCCTCTCTCTCACGGTAGGATCGGGGAATGTTCGCTCACCGCGCTGATCGACCATCGTCCCCGCGCCCCCACCCGGAGCTATTCCCCATATAGCCCTGAAATTCGCCAAAAACTCAGCGGAGGTGCGATTCTCAGTGACTGAAATCTGAATATTCTTAGCCTGTTTGCCCTCATGGTGTAACACGGTTAGGTACACAGTCTTGCCGGTATTTCTATGTCCGAAGATGCCGATTTTAGTACCCTTCGGCCACTGAGTGGCATTTTCCGAATCTCCACCCGGTTTCTTCGATTTTTTAGCACCTTTTTTTACAAATTTTAACAGCTTAGCTATTTTCATAATCGGTTACCAATCCTCTATTTACCAATCGCTTCCTTGGTCTCCTGGACCCTCTTATTAAATTCAACCAGCTTCTTCTCGGAATAATTGTTCCACTTGAGCGGAACAAAAACCGCCAGGAAAAAGAAGAGAGCTATTAATAATCCATAAAAAATATACGCCGAATTTCTCTGCGTGAGGGCGAGCCGGAAATACCTGTAGTTGGAAAAGAGATTCTTTATGTTACTCCATACAATAAAAGCCGATTTTTTTACACTCTCCAGGAAACTCTTTTCGATCAGATATCCCCAATCCCTCAAATACTTCTCAAAGAGCGGGCCGGTCTGCCTCAGTTTTTCGAACGCACCGACATTACGCAGATGAAATTCCAGCGAATCGCGATCGTCGAAGAGGTTATCTCCAAATTTGGCGCGCCGGAGGTGTAGCTCCAGCAATTTTCTACCATCCGGCATGGCATTAAAATTTTCGGGGGACATATCGCTTTTTACTCCGCTCCCGAAAGCATTGATAAACCGGCCTATTTCCTTCAAAAAGAAACTGTTCAGGCGGAAATTATTATTAAGAACTCCGGGGCTGGTAAGAAGCGGGATCAGAGATTTCTCAAAATAGGCGACATCCCTTTTAACATCACGCCTCTCTCTGCAATACATATAAGCGCGATTGGACTGACCATCCGTGTCGGCAACAGATTCGAAGAAGGAGACCAATATCTGGATGGTCATCTGACGCAAATCCGAACTGCTCAGCGGTTCCTGTTTGACCCTTTCCAGAAAATTCTGATCCACTTCCACGGCTTTCTCCCGCTGCTCCCTTAATGCCTGGAAAACGGCACGTATACCGTTATAGGTTTGCAGAAAGGCTTCCGTATCGAAGGAATCATAGCTTTTCTCATAACTATCTATGTATTTAAAGATATCCTGAATGTATGAAGTTATACCTTCACTCATGTTTTTACGCCTTTTAGCTTAAAATATACATCGCCAGATCACTCTTTCCAAGACCATTTAATTTCTGCGCGTCGGATACACCACGGAAAATCAGCGTCACCTGTTCTACCGAGGAAGATTTGAGCATATCGAGAGGATGAAAAGCAACCTTATTTCGATAGGTATTTATATCGATGTCGACCGGATCGGTCTCGCCTAGTCCGCGTGCTTCGTTAAGTCCCAGGCGAACTTGCATGCTCCGCCATTCATCATCGGAGAACAAACTCTTATTA
>JAGHBT010000133.1 GCA_021160845.1 bacterium
TGCCTAACTATTGTGTCTTTAAGTTTAATAGGGGAAAATTGGTAGGGAATATAATCATAAAAAACTCAAAAAAAATACTGGACCGAATTTTCTTGTCGAACATTCCCGTTCTGTATATATCAATCTTTCTGATCATTTCGTTTATTTCGGCGGACCTGCGTTCTGAGAGCTGTAATTGGATTAATGTGGCCGTAAGAGGCAAGCCCGCGACATTCCAAGTATGGGAAATGAATGATGTCGTAGCTACAGTGATAGTAAAAAACAATATATTTGAGGGGCTTGTCGCATATGATGAAAAGGGATTGAAAGTAAAACCGCATTTGGCCGAAAGCTGGGAAATAGAGCAAGGCGGGAAAGTTTGGATCTTCAACATAAGAAAAGGGGTTATGTTTCATGACGGTACGCTCCTTACGGCTGATGATGTTGTTGAATCGATAAGGAAGAATATATATTTCAGCGGTGAAATCGAGAAGGCCGGCCCCATGTCTGTCAGATTTATTTTGCCCGTTAAAAACACACAGTTTATAAAAGTGCTCGGCAGAATAGATTTTCTGCTTGAGAAGGTGAAAACCGATGGAAGTATAGTGGGGACGGGGCCGTTTGTTCTGGAAGAATGGGATGGTTCAAACGAAATAAAGATGCGGACCTTCAGAGATTACTGGGGGAAACTTCCCACTATTGACGGTGTAATCTTTCACTGCATGGTCAAGCCTGAAGAGTCTCTTGCTATGATGCGGCAAGGCAAACTGGATGTAATCTATACGTTTCCGCCTTGTATGGCGCGGGATGTTGAATCGGATAACGGCCTTGTTCTGTCGGTGCTTGAGGGGGCCAGTATTTGCTATGTTCATATAAATCCTGAGCGTTCTCCCTTGAATGGCCCCGAATTCAGGCGCGCCATTAATTTGGCTATTGATCGAAAGGAAATCATAAGGGAAATTTACTGTGGCGGAGCAATGTATCCTAGGAGATTTCTGCCGCCTGTTATTGGATCCGTGAGTAAAGAACTCGGGGTTATGATGTATAATCCTGAAGAAGCAAAGAGGATTATAAACAAGCATATGGTTGACAAAAAGAGAACTTTTAAGATGGTAGGATTACCCTTTCCCCGTCCCTATTGCCCTGATCCTGAAGCCCTTGCCCGCATGATTATCGGATATCTTGAGGATGTGGGATTGGAGACAAAATATACGCCGACAAATTCATGGGAAAATTGGCTGGAAATGGCCAAGGGGAATGATTACGATTTCCTGATTTCCGGGTGGGTGCTGGATTCAATGTCCCCCGACGAGTTTTATACAAGTATTTTCGGTCTAGGCGGTATTGAGCACATCTACGGTTCAGACTGGGAGAACGACCTTTTCGAATCTTTTATTCTCCAGGCCGGAAAAACTATTTCGATCAGAAGCAGCTGGGACTTATACAAAAAAGCGGAGGATCTCCTTTTCCATGAATACCCCTGGGTAATGATTGTACATCCCAATCGGATCGGTGTTTACAGAAACGGAATTACAGGTATAAAATTTTCTCCTATTGCTGAATTTTCCCTTGGCAACGCACGTAAATGTGACTAACAATCTGAAATAAATAAGCTTCTTCTGTTGGGGCCGTTTTTATTTTTCGAGCGGTTGCCGCAAATATATTTTCCTTCTTGTTGGATGCTCACCCTCTATTTGTTATTATCAAATTTGAAGAACAAATTTTGTTTTATTAAATTTTTTTAATAAGTGGTTCTTTGCCTTTATATAAAATGGGTGTTTACTGCCAGTATTTGAGCAATAGGGTTTAATAAATAGGAACATATATGGCTGTTTTAAAATTACATTACATAAGCGGTAATTCACTTCTTCATCTTATGCACCCCGCGTTGAAACTTCTAATTTTGCTTTTAATTGTTCTGTCGGCATTTTTGTATGGGGCTTTTGTAAATGCCGGGCTTGCCCTGTTTGTTTTTGTTCTTTACGCGGCTAATGAGGTTGGAATGAAGAGATTACTGTCTGTTCTAAAACCTATGCCCCTTTTTGTTTTTTTGATTATTATTGCGAATGTTTTTCTCGTAAGGAATGGAGAACCACTTTCCGCGCATATCTCGCGGGGTTTTCTGCAAGGGCTGAAAGTGGTAGTTCTTGTCGCGTCCGCCGGTTTCTTCCTGGCTGTTACCGATCCTATCGATTTTTCCGATTCTATTGTATCTGTATTAAGGCCCTTGGAAAGAATCGGGTTAAAGAGAGAGGATATTTCGCTTCTGCTGATGATTATTTTCAGTTTCCTTCCTCACATGGCGGAGGAAACGGAGAGGCTTAAAAACGCGCGCCTTGTGAGGTGTGGGCACAGAAACTGGTTATCCCGAAAAACAGGCGGTGTTGTTCCTTTCCTTGCGCCTCTGATAACCTCGCTTCTAAGAAGGGCCGACGAGCTTGAGCTAGCGCTGGAGGCGAGGCATTACGGAACGGGCAGAAGGAGGGTTCTGTCCGGCGAGCGCGGGATGTCCCGTGTTGATGTATTAATTCTTATTATTGTTGTTTTATCCTTTTTGGCGGGGCTGTATGCGAAATATTAAACTGACAATAGAGTATAACGGGAGCGGTTTTTACGGCTGGCAGGCTCAACCTTCCGAAAGGACTGTGCAGGGTGAGATTGTGAAAGTGGTTAGCAAGCTGGCTGGGCATAGGGTAAAGGTCACCGGGGCGGGCAGAACCGATGCCGGTGTGCACGCCGTGGGGCAGGTGGCGAATTTTCATATTGAATCTGATCATTCCGCCGGTACGATTAAAAAGGCCTTAAACGGGCTTCTTCCTCATGATATTCTTATAAGAGACGCGGTGGAAGCGCCGCTCTCGTTTCATGCTCGCTATGATGCCAGGAGTAAGACCTATAATTATATATTTATCTTAAAGAAAACCGCTCTGTGGAGGGGGTTCTATCTGCAGGTAACAGAAAATCTGGATATTGACGCTATGAGGTATGCTCTATCGCGAATAACCGGTGAAAGGGATTTTGCTTCATTCGCCTCCGCGTCAGATGTAAAAACGACAAACTGCCGGATAATTTCGGCATCTCTTAATCTACAGCAGCCGCTTCTTACTATTTCATTGAAGGCAAATAGGTTCCTGTACAATATGGTCCGTACGATCGCGGGGACCATCCTTGAAATCGGAAAGGGCAGGAACTACGATGTGGATGAAATAATTAACGCCCGCGACCGTTCCCTCGCCGGCCCTAATCTGCCCCCCCATGCTCTATATCTCATGGAAGTAGCGTACGATCCGCCGCTTCGATAAAACAAGAATTAAGTAGTGATTCAATACGCATAACTTTTCACTCTTTTTTTCAAGTTAGTCATTTGAAGGAAACGAGGTCTGGTAATTACAGAAGAGGGAGGAGACGGCGATCTGAAAAACAGACTTTGCAGGATCGACGGTGATTGTGGTAGTATTCATAGTTGACTCCTCCTTTACGAAGTGAGATAGTAATAATGCTTGATAACATTATTGTAATACCAAACGGATTTTAGAAGGAGCCCATTCTATCACTTGGCAGCCGTCGGAATCTTCCCTGTCAAGCCGGCTGCGGGGCGGCAGTCGCGCCAGTGAAGCCCTCAACTGATGCGAGGGATGTTATCTACAATTAAGAAAACAACATAAAAAGGATATTATCATGAAAAACAAACTGATTTCTCTTATCGCTATTGTCATCTTGGGTTCAATAATATTCATTACAGGGTGTGCAACAACACCTGTGCAAAAAAAGGCATTCATTAACCAAGCAATCTGGTCAAAAACAACCAAAGACCAGGTTTATGCGGCATGTCTGACTGCTTTACAAATGGAAGGGTTTGACATTAATCCTTTAGGAATCAATAAAGAAAGCGGGCTTATTATTACTGGACAAGTTAGTTTTTACCCCTTTGAGAAGTATTATTTAGTTATGGGGTACTATAAACTGCAGATATTGATTTCTGAATCACAGGACGAGAAGATCACGCTTGATATCAACACAACAGCTGGGTCGAAAAAAGTAGACCCAGGTGCCTGGGGCTATAATAAGGATGATCTACATAATAGGATTAACAACAAAGTATCTGATGATTTGGGAAGACTATTTGCTCGGCTAGACATATTGCTGGGGAAAGCTGAATATTATAGGGGAGACAGGGTATTGGTATGGGAATAATTATTGATAGCTTTGCAATGTGCAGCCGTTCAGTTCATAGCTTTCACCTTATGAGAAAGAAAAATATACCAAAGTTTAGATCTGAGAATGAAGAGCGAGAATTCTGGGCGAAAGAGGATTCCACAGCATACATTGACTGGAAAACTGCCAAGAGAGTTGTTTTGCCTAAACTTAAACCATCGCTGAAAACTATATCACTACGGTTACCAGAGCTGATGTTGGCTGAGCTTAAGTTGCTGGCGAACAAGAAGGACGTACCATATCAGTCATTACTAAAGATTTTCTTGGCAGAGCGGATAGCTCAAGAATTGAAATCGCAGGGTAAGATGTAGAGGTTTAACCGTCATATCTGGACTCCTCTGGCAATAGTTAATTTGTATTTCTTTGGCGAACTGGGGACTGACTGCAGTCGTATCTCCAGTCTCTATAGATGGTGAGCTGTGTTGGCTAACCCGGGGGGGACTCCTCTTTTCCCATCAATACACAAAGGTACAAGCCTTTCATAATAGATAAGTGATTCTTATTCAAGAAGCGCCAAAACCATTTTTGGTCTCACAGGAGTGTGTAAAATTGGTTGTGAATTAACGTGGATATTTGTATACTGAACTTTCGTTTATGAATTACGAGAATCCAGCATAGAGGGAGGAAAAAAATGAAATTCTTTATCGATACAGCAAATGTTGATCAGATAAGAGAAGCCGCAGAGCTTGGAGTGCTTGACGGAGTTACCACGAATCCGACTCTTCTTTCAAGAGAGAAAGGGGCTTTCAGGGATATCCTGAAAGAGATCTGCTCAATAGTTCCCGGTCCTGTAAGCGCCGAGGTTCTTTCCCTTGAGGCGGATGGTATGGTAAAAGAGGGAAAAGAACTCTGCAAGATAGCTGATAATATTATTATAAAGGTTCCATGTATCCGTGAAGGGATAAAGGCGATTGGAAGATTCAACGCGGAAGGGATTAAAACAAATGCGACTCTTTGTTTCTCCGCCAATCAGGGACTTTTAGTCGCAAAAGCAGGCGCGACTTATGTTAGCCCTTTTGTGGGGAGGATAGATGATGTCGGGTCGCCGGGGCTTGATCTGGTATCGGATCTGATTACGATTTTCGACAATTATTCATACGCATCTGAGGTTATAGTTTCGAGTATTCGCAGTGTTCAGCATGTGTACGAAGCGGCTCTTATGGGAGCCGATGTAGCCACAATTCCACTCAAAGTTATAGAACAGTTAATCAAGCATCCGCTTACGGATGTTGGAATAGAGAAATTTCTTGCTGATTGGGAAAAGGTTGAGAAGTAATTCCAGGTAAGTGACTATGAAAAAATTTGATTATTGGTGGGCAAGAGCATTCCCCTATATTATGGGAACGATCTTCGGCCTTTCTATAGCTCTTCTTGTTATATCGATTGTGATGTTTCAGAAGGTCAATCGGAACAAACCCTTTCTGCCGGCTCCATCAGAGGAGTTTGACACAAGAAATATTGGCTATGGGAATCAATCGGTGATGGTTTCCGCGCGAAAGAGCGTGAGCCCGGCCGTTGTAACAATTACCGCGTACAAGACCAAGATAGTCTATGACAGGCCGCGCTCGAGCTATGAGTGGTTTATGCAATTTTCCGGCAGGATGCCGCGGCGTCGAAAAGAAAAATATCCAAGCTTCGGTTCCGGAATAATCGTCAATCCGGAAGGTTATATTCTCACAAACGAACATGTTATAAGGAATGCGGAGGAGATTTATATCACACTTCCCGATAGCGCCGAGGTGCAAGCCATTGTTGCGGGCAAAGCGGTAAGTTTCGACATTGCGCTTCTAAAGATAAAAGGTAAGGGCTACTCTTACGCTATCCTGGGTGATTCGGATAAACTTGAAATTGGAGAGCCTGTTATCGCTATAGGGAGTCCCTTCACTTATCTTTTCAATGATAATCAGCCTACCGTTACGGCGGGTGTTGTAAGCGCGCTTAGACGGGATGTCCGTCAGGGTGAGAATGCTGCCCAGGTATTTAATAATATGATACAAACCGATGCGGCAATAAATCCCGGAAACAGCGGGGGCCCTCTTGTTTCGGCGAGCGGAAGAGTGATTGGAATTAATACATTTATACTTTCGGACAAAAACCAGACTAATAATAATGTCGGGATGGGATTTGCTATTCCAATCAACACTGCCAGAATGGTAATGGAGGAAATAATCACTTACGGCCGTTTCAGACAAGTATGGACAGGGTTGGGAGTGGTTGAGCTTGACGAAGAGATGGAAACCAAACTTTCACTGCCATTTAAAAATGGACTTTTTGTCCAACAGATTGAAAAGGGTGGGCCGGCTGACACGGCGGATTTGAAGGTTGGGGATGTGATTATTGAAATTGACGGAAAAAGAGTTAACAGCTTCACACAAGCAAACAGGCTTATTTTTGGAAAACGTGTAGGAGATATTTTAAGAGTTACTGTCTGGCGCGATGGGAAGCGTTTAAAAGTTGAGTTAAAACTTGCTGAATCTTTGGACAGAGCCTAGAGAGATTTGTGTAGACAAAAAAAGGGGAGGTCGTTTTGATACCCAGGTATTCTATTCCCGCTATTCAGGGGATATGGTCTGACAAAAACAGGTATAATTTGTGGCGGGAGATCGAGGTTTTATATTGTGAAGGGCTGGCCAGGTATGGATATATTCCGAAAAAGGCGGCCGTAGAAATCAGATCCAAAGCGGATTTTAGTATAAAAAGGATTGAAAAAATTGAAAAGAAAACCCGTCATGATGTAATAGCTTTTCTGACTAATATGGCGGAGAATATTGGCCCCGCAGGTAAATACCTCCATATGGGGATGACAAGTTCGGATCTCCTCGATACTGCTCTTGCTTGCCAGCTCCGTTCGGCTGGGAGGGAAAATCTCGGAAGGCTTGAGAAATTCCGCACGGTACTGAAAAACCAGGCGGTAAGATATAAAGATCTTCCTATGATAGGCAGAACCCACGGGATCCATGCCGAACCGACTACATTCGGCCTTAAACTCCTGGTGTGGTACTGCGAAACTGAAAGAAATATTGAGAGATTGAAGGAAGCTATAGATGGTATCTCGGTAGGTCAGCTGACAGGGGCTGTAGGGACAATGTCGCATACGGATCCGAGAGTTGAACGATTTGTTATGAAGAAGCTCGGATTAAAGCCGGCGCTTGTAACCACTCAGATCGTTCAGCGTGACAGGCATGCCCGCTATATGTCGACGATAGCTCTTATCGGCGCTTCACTCGAAAAAATGGCTTTTGAGATAAGGGGCTTGCAAAGAACAGAGGTTGCTGAAGCGGAAGAGCCTTTTACTCCCGGACAGAAGGGGTCGAGTGCAATGCCGCACAAGAGGAATCCGATTCTTACCGAGAGGATAAGCGGAATGGCAAGAATTCTGCGTTCCAATTCGATTGCCGCCCTGGAAAATGTCGCTCTGTGGCACGAAAGAGATATCAGCCATTCATCGGTAGAGAGAATGATTTTTCCCGATTCAACGGGGCTGCTTGCCTATATGCTGGAAAAGTTTACCTGGGTAGTTAAGAATTTAAGGGTCAATAAAAAGGCAATGAAAAGGAATCTTGAGCTTACCGGCGGGCATATTTTTTCACAGCATATACTCCTTCTTCTAGTGAAGAAGGGGCTTTCCAGGGAGGCCGCCTACGCGATAGTACAGAATGCCGCTATGAAAAGCATGGAATCTGATATTGCTTTTAAAGAACTTCTCGCCCTGGATAAAGGGTTAACAAAAGTTTGTTCCGGAGAGGAAATTGATAAGGCCTTCAATCTGGACAACCATTTAAAGAATATTGATCATATTTTTAAAAGGGTTTTGAAGAAATAGATGGAAATTTAATAGGGAGACACCCGTTTCTCCGCAGCGTCTTGACAATTTTTTCACTTTCATATAGATTGGGAAATTGAACTGGATAGCCTGAAAAAAGAAAATCAGGGAAAGGATAAAATTAGTGCTTAAAGGAACTGTGTCTATAAAAGGTAAGCCGGATTCTGAAGTAAAACAGTCTTTATCTAAGAGGGGCTTTAATATTACGGTTGCTGAAGCGCGTAGAGTTGTAGAACTTGTTGGTAGGGATCCGACACTGGTTGAACTCACTATATTCAATACTATGTGGAGCGAGCATTGTAGCTACA
>JAGHBT010000218.1 GCA_021160845.1 bacterium
TATATTCAAAAAAACGTATCCTTGCATCTTTCTTCTCAAACTCTTTCATCTTTATAAATATATTCTCATCTTCACTATTATTACTAATGCCGATAATTTCAAAATTCCGGTATGTAGTTTTATCAAGAATTGATCCTAAACATAAATCCAATAACTCTGGCTTGTCCTTAAAAGGTATAATTATACTAACAAGGGGCTCTGAAGTAATATCATACTTAACCCGATAAGTACCCGGATAAATGCCATTTTCAACTGAAGCCTGAATATCTCTTCTTTTTACAGCATTTTCAAGAGCTTTTCTGCCGGCTTCTTGTGCATATGATTTATCACTAAATTCTGCAGCCGTGGAACCGGGAATTTTCCGCCAATGATACAGAACTTTTGGAATGTGTATTATTTTGACACTATGTTCTAAAACTCTCAAGTAAAGATCATAATCCTGGGCGCCTTCAAATCCTTCCGTCCATCCGCCAACTTTGACTATAAGGGATTTTTTGATAACACCAAGATGACTGAGATAATTTTGACTCAAAAACATATCAGGAGCAAAGTCAGGTTTAAAGTGCGGATCACTAAACAAACCATCCATCTCTATCTTATCTTCATCACTATATATAAATTCAGCATCTTGTTCATTAATTGATTTAACTACTTCATAAAGCGCATCAGGGGTTAGCTCATCATCATTATCCATAATTGCTACGAATTCCCCTTTTGTAATGTTCAATGCAACATTTGAGGCGCCTGAAATATTTTTATTTTTCTCTAAATATGTAATTTTTATTTTTGAATTATGGATTGATTTCAAATAGTCTATGGTTTCTTTTTTTGTACTTGCATCATCTGCTATACAGAGTTCCCAATTTTCATACCATTGCCTGTCTATAGATTTTATTGCCAAATCAAGCCATTCCGGATCAACGTTATATACAGGCATTAATATGGATATGAGTGGTTTTTTCTTGAAATTTATTATCTCATCACTTATTTCCTTGCTAAGGATTGGTTCATTGTACGAATAAGTTCTCAATACATTATCCGTGTTACTAATATTCCGATCTTCAATTTTACCATAATTCAGATAATGAAAAAGCGGATTCATACCACTTTCTGCCACATCTTGATAAACATTAAGATAATAATTCGTATCAAACACAGGCGAAGGATTACGTCCCTCTTTCCAACCATAGAGGCCATAGTGAAGAAGCGGATTAATCCCCTCTGCCATTATGTCAGGTGATTCTTGTAGATAGTATGCAGGATCAAAGTAATTATTTGGACGACGGCCTTCAAAAACACCATACGCTGCAAAGTGTTCTATCGGATCAATCCCTGAATCCGTTACATCAGGATATGTCATGCAATAATATTCTTCATCAAAAAGGCCGGATTCCTTTAATTTACCTGCAATATATTGAACCCTGCCTTCATGTATCTTTGTCTCCATTTTATTTAGCAGTATATTAAGGCCCGGCACCCATCCAAATCGCTCACGTAATTGCATGATTAGATGCAATCCGTCAAAAGCCCTTTCCTTTAATAAAGCAAAGCGCAGCATATTTGCTTTACTGCAGTTTTGTTGCAGGGTAAGCTTCAATTTATCACGAGAAGATGAAACTACAGCCAGTTCCTTCTGAAACTCAGTTAGACTTTTCTCTAAGGTGTTATTGTCATTACGAACATGACTCAAGATATCCTCTAATTCCAGACGTTTGTGTTCAGCAGCCTCCAGTTTTTTTTGCACATTCCCATTCTCAACCATAATGCTTTGTAATGTTGCGGTTAAATGTTTATTCTCTTCTTGCACATTATGTAATTCTTCGGAAATCTGTTCATTTGCACCTTTTGCGATTGCAACTTCATTGCGAAAAGCCTCAATGGCTGTTTTTTGCTTATCAAGATCTATTTGCAACTTCTCTATATTTGTGTCCCGAGAACTTAATTTACTCGAACTATCCTGAATTTGATCCTGTAACAGGTTAATTTCATCGTTCTTTTTATTAATCCCGGATTCAATCTCTTTTAACCGGCACTCAAGAATCTTAATCTCCGAATCCCGGTTCTCTATCTCAGTGTTTCGATTTCCGATCTTTCTTTCCAATCTTTCTGTTTTCTTATCCCTGGCTTCTATTTCGGCGCCAAGTTTATTGAGTCCATTATACAGTTCCTCTATCTTATCATTTTGTAACTGCAAACAGTCTTCCAACGCCTGAGTTTCATCATTCTTTTTATTAATCTCTAATTCCTTCTCCTTTAACCGGCTTTCAAGGTTCTCTAATTCCTCAATCCAGGCATCTACTTCGGCATTGCGTTTTTTGATCTCCTTTTTCAATTCTTCTGTTTGCCTATCCCTAGCCTCTATTTCAACGCCAAGTTTATTGATCTCATTACGCAGTTCCTCTATCTTGTCATTCCGGTTCTTTATTTCAGCGCCTTGTTTGTCTTGAACTACTTGTGATTTTTCAACTTCCTGTCTATATTTATCCTCAAGATTGCTAAATGACGTGTTCCTTTCCTGCAATAAAAGGTCAGCTTGTATACGCGCGCCCTCAAGTTTATCAAAATACTGTTTTGCAACTGTTGAGATGGAAATGGCTTCAAAAAATTCAAAAAGAGCTTTGTTACTTTCTTGAATTGATTTGGGAAACAGTATCCCAAGCCCGTACAAGCCAGGAATATTGATCAACTCAAGCGGTTCCATGGTTTTATTCATATAGTCCTCAACAGCAGTGAGGACACCGTTTCTCAAATCATTTTCATAGATTGAATTATCAAGATGAGGGTTAAGGCCCCCATTTTCCAAAAGTTCGGCAGAACCGTACCACATGCCTTGTCTCTTAAATGGCTTGCGAAATGTATCTGGTATATTCTCCGGATTATAATAAAGGTCCCTTCTTCCATAAGGCCACCCAATATCGTGAAGTATTACAATCGGGAAAGGATGCTTTAATTTTTTACATTGTTTCTCTATCAGAATAAGTTCATTGAATACAGTATACCAGTTGTGATCCCCATCTATTAAAACAACATCAAACCGGTCGATTTCAGGTATGGCATTGAGACTCAATGTTTGATGAAAAATGAAGAGTTTGCCGTATTGTGATTGCCAGGCAGCAACATCAAATCCAGGCAAAGGATCGACAGAATGCAAAACAGCATCCGTTTGTTTGCAAAAATCCAGAAGATTAGCTGTATTCTTTCCTTCATCTGCTCCAATTTCTATAAGACTTTCAGGTTGCAGTCTCAATAAAACAGGTTCGATGATTGTATCCCAGAACTGATGCATTCTAATATATTCTCCCTTACGAAATAATTATTTCCATCTGTGCAGTTAGCCCATTGCCCGTTTAGCAGGTTGATATTCTGAAGAGCATTATTTAGTTGTAGAATCTCAATGCGTAAAGCAGGGATGTTACCTCTCCTACCAGTATATCAGGTCTTAATTCATGTCAGAATTTTGCTTCTTAAACAGATTATCAGGATATATTGTAAAAACTCCCGGAATAATCATAAACTTTAATTTGAACTTGAACTTTAAAAGTTAGCAACTTGTGTGCCAAAAAAACTCACCTTCAGGCGAACTGATTTCACCGCATCTGTTGTGTTGCAGGACATTCCCGGCAGCCTTATAGTGAAATATCCGGGGTTGAGAAAGGAAAGGGGTCAACATTTTGACGTGTGGCCGTGGAAATATGACACTGGAGAGAAATTATGGATAGATAGAACGACTTTGAACAATTAGGTTCGCGCAACAATATCTTTACAGAATTGGCGCTTGGTTTCAGGTTAGGTTCGGTAGGCTTTGAAGAGCAAAAGGCGCAGTAATAGCTGGCTATTTCAAGGTTTTTGCTTTTTAAAATCTGCCGAAAATGACCTGAAGATGAGATACCGAAATGTTAAGTTATTTTTGCGCGAGCCCTTAGGTGTTCAGACCAGCCCTTTCAAGGCGGGAGTGGACAACCATGTTTCGGTTGCAGGGGCAGTGAATGTTAATGCCCGTTCGGTATGCATTCCCGCGCAGAGTGTGGAAAAAAAGTCAAAGGTACTATAGATATTGCCACGTTGCCTTCAGCTCCTCGCAATGACAGGGCCGGTTGCGAATTCACAGGGAATTGCCGGCGGATCAATATTTACCGGTTTACCGCCTGACGATACATGTTAACGGTCTCTTTGGGGCTCCCGTCCCACCTGACGGCGCTGTTATCAATCCATATAGCCCTTGTACACACTTTTTCTACAAAGTCCAGGCTGTGCGTTACTACAATTACCGATTTCGCCATTGTTATCAATTCCTGGATCTTCTCGCTTGCCTTTTCATAAAAGGCTATGTCCCCGGCGTTTAATGCCTCATCTATAATAAATACATCCGGTTTAATCATAGCAGCTATACTAAATCCCAGCCTGGACTTCATTCCATTTGAATAGTTTTTCACCGGTTCATCAATAAACCTGGGAATGCCGAAAAAATCCACGATATCAGGATAAATGCTGTGCAACTCTTTTTTCGGTATTCCCAGCATCATGCCGTTGAGATAAATATTATCCCGGCCTGTAAGATGCATATTGAAACCAGTTCCAAATGAAAGCAGAGCAGTAATTTTACCTTCAACAAGGATCTTGCCCATGTCAGGCTTGAAAATCCCGCTGATCAATCTGCACAACGTTGTCTTACCAGCGCCGTTGCGGCCTATTATCCCGACTATATCACCTTCATTTACAGTGAAATTGACACCTTTTAGCGCCCAAAAACTCTTTTTTCTTTTTCTCCGGGTCCTTTTATTTCCATCAGCCTTTTTCACATTGCTGTCTTTACCTGCGGTGAGAGAAAATTTTAAACCAAGATTCCTGGAATCAATGACGCGGGTTGCGCCTGATACGGATTCTGTTTTATGTAAATTTACGATTCTGACTTTCTTCTTTACGGGTTTAGGTATGGATTCCTTGTATAATCCTGTAACCTCTTTTGGATCTCCCTCCGCTTTGATCAGACCGCCATTAATCCATATCCCTCTGGTGCAGTATTTTTCAATAAAAGCTAATTGATGGGACACTACCACTACAATCTTTGATTTGCCGATTATCTGCTGAAGCTTTTCCCCCGCTTTGTTAGAGAAATCAAGATCACCGGCGCTTAAGGCCTCGTCAAGAATCAATATCTCAGGTTCTATCATGGCCGCGATACTGAAACCCAGCCTCGATTTCATCCCGCTGGAATAGTTTTTTACCGGTTCGTCAATAAAATGGTCAAGGTCTGAAAATTCAACAATATCATGAAAGAGTTCTTTGATATCTCTTTTAGAAAACCCTAACATCATACCGTTTAAATAGATATTTTCCTTCCCCGTCAGCGTCGGGTTAAAGCCTGTTCCAAGTGTCAGAAGGGCTGAAACATTTCCATCTACTCGAATTTTACCTGTGTCAGGGCGCAGTATTCCAGAAATTACTCTGCATAGTGTACTTTTACCTGCGCCGTTATTACCGATAATACCAAGGATATCTCCTGAAAAGCCGGTAAAACTGACATCTTTCAATGCCCATAACTCTTTTTTCTTTTCCCTTTTTATGGTATTGAAAATCCGTGACTGCATATCTTCTCTTTTGCTTCCGATAAGATACTTCACACCTATATTTCGGCTCATTATCAGAGATTTTCCTCTATCCGCCTGAAAAACATCCGGTTCAATTTTATTCAA
>JAGHBT010000045.1 GCA_021160845.1 bacterium
AACAACCCTTCATCCTGCCCGGTACGGAGCGTTAAGGGAATGAAAGCTGTACGCAAATACAGATTCGCGATTTATCTATTGGCGGTAATTTTTGTTTTATCACACGGGGGTGGTATGTGTATGAATAACGAAAACGAAGGCGACGGTAGTGGTAGCGGAATCACGGAGGATCAGGCACGTAATCTGATATATGATTTTCTCAAAAAGGAGGGTAATTCCAACACCAAAGATTACATTGTGTCTCATTTGGAAACGGCAGGGATTAAAGATCACCCTAATCTGGGGAAGTTGCATATGTTTGTCGGAGAATTGGGTGAATTCTGGGTGAGCCGCCAGCGCGGGAATGTCGTCAATTACAATTCTCCGCTCAGGCTTACTATTACCGAGGCGGAGAATTTCGCGGTAAAGTTTATCAGCAGGCATGTCCCCGATTTCGATAACCGCAACTTCAAGCTGATAAATTCCGAGGCGGATGATCAGTTCTGGAAGGAAGAATGGAGAGAGGAGCCGAAAGGGGAAAGGGAAAAATCTATTTTTCCAAACTGGATATCCATTACCATCAATCTGGAGAAACGGGCGGTTCAGAATTTCAACTTTTCCGATCTGCGGCGGATTCGATACACTGACCCAGCCATCGATGAAAAGAAAGCCCGTGAGATAATCATGGAACGTTTTCCGATGGGCGCCATTATGGAGTTGGAGCTTGTGGAGCATACAGTCGACGGCGGTGTTACCTGGGTAACTATCTGGAACTCTTTCGTAAAGCCGGACGACAAGGAAGATGTTCAACATGAGATAATATCTATCGACGCCGATACCGGCGAGGAAGTACCTTTATAGGGATGGTTTGTTATGAGCGATATAGATTTTAATATTAAACTGCCCAAGGGATGGCAGGACCAGACATCCTACTATTTCAAGGGGCCCGAAATCGACGGTTTCGGACATGAAATACTTTTGAACGTAGATCGCTTTTTGCAGCACGATGATATCAAAATTTTCGCAAGGGAAAAAATCGACCCCATCGTTCAAACCATGCAGGGAATAGATGTTCTGAAGGATGAAGAGGTTACCATTGAAGAGGGTAACCCCGCTTACGAGTTCGTCTATAAGTGGATTCCGGCGGACGAGATAGTGGAGATACATAAATATATATTTGTTATCATGGATGAAATGGGATTTATGTTCAACATACGTTGTAACAGGAAATCGTACAAGATGCTTGGTTCTCAAGTAAAGAAAATAGTAGAAGGGTTGCTTCCCGGAACTTATACGCTTTAACTGGTGCCATTATGTCGGAGATAAAACATTCCAAGTCAACCGATTCCGAGAACAAGATAAAGATGGACTCGTCACTTGTTTACGCCAGTTGGCGGAGAGGTTCGGCCTACGCCGGGTGTGAAGCGGTATTTGAGGTGGGAACCTCTTTTGTGGGTAACGGAGCGCCGGTCAAGGTTACGGGTAAAAGCGACGAGGGGAAGAAATTCGGAAAAGTTAAGGGAGAGATGAGGGCCAATATTTTTATAGGCGAATTTGAGATCCCGCAAAATTTCAAGCCGGGGGTCAGTATCTTTTTCGAGGTCGAACTGTCCAAAAACGGGCTTAAGGGTAAATCGAACTCGATCCCCGTTTTCCCCAAGCCTGTGGTCACCAATATGAAGTGGAGCGCTGAGAAGGCGCGCCGCGGCGATACTCTGACCCTCAGCGCGGATATAAAAAAAGTGCGCGGCGGCACGGAGACGAAAATTATTATTTATGAGTACGATCGCGACGGCGCTCACGATAAAATTACCGAAATCCCCGCTTTAGTCAAAAACTCCGCAATCGAGGTAGAGTGGGAATTCGAGTATCACAAGGATGTGGATGAGATACCTACCCAGAAGGAAATGGATGAATACGGAGGCAACTACAATCCTCCGGAGTATTTCTTTGTGATCAGGATAAATGATTTCGAGTACGGGGCCAAGCAGGAGTCCGGATTACTGAAATTCGAGGACTGGATAGATTTGAAACTGGTCAATTTCACCGGCAAGGAGAAATATGTGCTCCATTTGCCCGATGGCAGCACCAAAAAGGGTGAATTCGATGATAAGGGCAGGATAGTGGCAGAGAAGACCCTGCCGGGCCGTTACTATGTGGAGATAGAAGAGGAGGAATGAGTGGCAGATAATGGTGGGAGCAAGGGGGAATTTTTTTCCTCGGGAAACAAGGGTATGATCCTGCGAATAAGGAAAGCCATAATCATATACCCGTCTCTGCTGACCCCGGCTGTGGTAACGGGCAGTGATTATATATATTTTCTGTTCCTCGAGGAGAAAAAAAAACCGCTGGGTATTCACGATATAAATTGGCAGCTTAAGATAATGCCGGGGCTGGACGCCGGTAAAAATTATATAGAAGAACCTCTATTTAAGAAAGACCCCGAAAAATTCATCAAAATCATCGGCAGAGAGGATCTTAAAGACGGCATCTGCAATGCTGAGGGGCAGTTTTCGGGGATTATCGACGAGCGCGCCAGGAAGGTGTTTAAAAAGGCCGGGTTTGAAAAGGTTTGCAGTGTTCGAATTCATAACAGCATGATGAAGAAAGAGGGTATTTACAACGCCTTCTGGGTTTACTCCGCCGACAGCCGATATCAAACTATGGCAATCGATCCCGAGTTTGAAACCTCCGGCAAGCCTCGCACACTTAATCATATAGTGTTTGGTAAATGTTACGCTAATGAACTGCAGGATTTTCTAATCCAAGACGTTGTTAAAGGAATGAATGGACCGAAAATAAAAGAAAAAGGCTGTTATGGTTTCGAGGTTAAGGCCAGGGATGTTGATACTACAAGGACCAATACACTCGAGCCTATTCAGTCTTACCACCCTGTTTTTTACTATAATAATCTCAACTACGCCGGGATTGGGCACATGGGTGATATACATCTGAGTTCCCGGCAGAGTCTGCTGTCAAAGAGTAGAGCCCGTGTGATCGATTACCAGAAGAAAGATGAAGAAGGAGTATTGGAGGAGAAAGATCAGAATGTCTCACGCGAAATTGGTTCGATGGTTAATATTTGTTCCCAAAATTTAAAAGAGCTGCTGGATAAAATGGGAAATGATCCTGACATTCAAATAATCCTGATGTCGGGGGATCTGATAGATTTTATCAGGAATTTATATATGGATAATATAGATGATTTTGAAAAGTTCCAGCCTACGGTGAAGGAGATATGGGACATGGTGACGGTAAAGGGAAAATTCAAGGATCGTTATCAGAAATTTGTTGATAACATTTCCATATATTCTCTGATTGTTGATTTTTACCGTAATCACCGACACCAGAAACCGGTTTTCGTGGTTAGTGGCAATCACGATTGCTACAGGGAACCTTACGGAATTGCACCTCGAATTAAAATTACGGGGGTTAAGACCAATATCAGGGCCAACGAGGGAATTCCGGCCGACCACAACCTTACCATATACGAGGCTATTCTGGCTTTTGGCAACAGTTACAGAGAGATAAAGCAAGAAACGCTCAGTACCACTTCCAGTCTATTCGAGAAGGGTGAATTCAAATGGTTCTACAATGTGTTTACTCCATTTTCGGATTTCGCCGTGTGTCTGCCGAAGCAGTGTTTGATAGGCCTGGGATGGGGTGACGAGGAGGATGTCATCGGGGGGCCCAATGACTGGGCTCAGGGAGGTTGGGGGCACCTGCCACGCTCGGATCTGGCAGTTTCCGATAAACAGCTCAAGCTGGTAGAAAAAGCTGTTTCATTCAAGAAAAAGTCGATTCTCTTTTCACATTTCACCTTTGTCAGCTACCGGGAAGAAATCCCCTTCAGCAATACGGACGAAGGAGATGTCGAATTTGATAGTTTCTGGGATGCGAACAAATGGGATATGGGTACCTTTGAGACCAATCGCAAGCCGTTGTACGAGAAGTACCTCGGGAAAAAAGGGGGAGAAAGTATTCAATGTGTATTGACCGGACATTCGCATCGTAAAGGGATCTATTCTATCCTGCGGGTGGATTACAAGGGGGATAATTCGGTCAAGACCTACGCCACCGATTTTTACAAATTCGCTGAATTGAAAAACAGTGACAAGCCTCTTGAGCCCGCGGTGATAGTCTCAGACTCCGGTGGGCCAATCCCCCGGTATAATATGTGGGGTGAGTTTGTTCAGTGGGGCAGTGACAATCCTTCCGGGTCGAAGTTAACTTTCCATAGAGATGGTTCCATCGCAGATATTTCCTGTATAAAAACGAGTGTTAAACCAAGATTTGTTGTAGCGCTGGACTATATGGACATTTTCGAAAAGCGGGTGATCAAAGAGTTCATCTCACAAACGGTTGATATTTGCTTCGAGCAGCTAGACGATGCCGAGTACAATTTTAAATTCTGGTGGCGCATGATACCGGAGTGGATGCTTGAGGAAAACAAAGTATGGGTAAAAGATATTGTTATATATACATTTGCAAGCAAGAAAAGCGGTTGGATAAAAATCCGGTTGGGTTATAATAGGAAAGCCAACAGGTGGAGTATTGTCAGCAGGAGCGATCGGTATTTTTTCAGGAAGGTCACGTCTAGAAAGTATGAGGGGAACTTTCTCGCTGTTAAATTCGAGAAGGCTCCGGGAACGGTTCTGAACCAGTACGATTTCAGTAGCTATTGGACGTTTCCTATTCAGATTCGTCAGAAAAAGAGTGGTGACACAAAGAGATACATTCTGAAAAGGTCAAAAAAAGGAGCGGAGATCCCGAATCTGGGTTGGAGAAAAAATCATGAAAAGTATAAATAGGAAAGCGCTATATCTCGTTCTTACAACGGTTACGGTCCTTTCCCTGGAGGTTGGATGTATGAGCAGATCGGCATTAGATCAGGATAAGAAAAAGTTGCTCTCCGATATAGAGGAGTTTAACAGAGCCTACGGCATGAGAAAGTGGGACCTTAAAAATGTACAATTTACAGATGAAACCCTCAGAGGAATAAAACTGTTTAATTCCATATGGGAGAATGTTGGATTGGAGAACATTGATCTCTCCGGTTGCGAACTTCGGAACACGGTTATAAGAAATGCGGAATGTTACAACACTAATTTTTCGGGGGCCGTAATGGAAAATGTGAAGTTCGAATCCTGTAATTTTGAGCAGACCAAATTTGAGGGGTCGGAATTTTCTCAGTGTGAGTTTATAGGGTG
This sequence comes from bacterium, assembly GCA_021160845.1. Classification (GTDB taxonomy): domain Bacteria; phylum Krumholzibacteriota; class Krumholzibacteriia; order Krumholzibacteriales; family WJIX01; genus JAGHBT01. Next base: position 5,190 of record JAGHBT010000045.1, read on the forward strand.
TAACGCAAATGAAGCCGTTATGGAAAAAGCCAGTTTCCGGGGATGTAACTTTAAACATTACAAGGATGAAGCGGGAATTTACGAAAAGGGAGAATTTTACTCCAGCCGTTTTGAAGATTCCCATTTTAATAATAGTTCCTTTTATTTCACCATTTTTAAAAATAGCGAATTCGAGCGGGGAAAGATTGAAAATACCACCTTTTCCGGCAGTGAAATAGAAGATGTTGAGATGATAGATCTGGACATTGATTATTGCAGTTTTAACGAGATAAAATCTGTTGCTCTCACTTTCTCAGAGTGCAGGAGTAAGGGCGTCTCCTTTGGAAATTCGGAATTGGAAAAAATGGAATTTAAGAAATGCAGTGAATTTAATGCGTTGAGCTTATCGGAGGTTGAGTGCAGGGGATTGGAAATCTCAGGTTGCAAATTGATCTCTGAACCCATGTTTTACCTTTCTAAAATAGAGAATTTGATAATAGATGATTCAAATGTGGATTTTCTGGATGGTTCCGAATCGGAATACAGCGGTATCATTAAGATAACTAAAAGCAAATTGCACGGCTTGAATCTCACAAAGTCGACAATAACCGGCATGAAGATGGCAAATTGCAGGATAGAGGCTTTTCTATATATTTCAGACAGCAAATTCGAAAATTTGAGTCTGGAGGATATTGATTACACTGATGATTTGAAGTTCAATGCGGACAATGTAACCTACATTAACTCTGACAAGTTCCCGGAATCTTAAGGAAAATAGGGAGAGTGAGAAATAGCGTAAACCGAGAAAATTATGGGGAGTTATAATCATTTTAACGCTTGACTTATTCGGGCACTAGGATATAGTGTCTTTTTGTGGGCTGGTTAGCGGACATGTCAATTGGTATTATGGGCATTTTGTCGGTCAAAAAGGAGTGATTCTACATTATGGATATCGCAAGTTATTCTTACGGTGCACGAGGGGTTATAAAAAATGCCGGGGAGATTGCGGCCAGTTTTAAACACGCCGAAATAGATGTGGAACATCTTCTGATGGCAGTGGTTCGCCAGGAAGGTTCGGAAGTCGAATCGATACTTAACCAGCTTGGCAAGTCTCCTTCGTTTGTGGAATCGATGGTGGAGATATATCTGAAAGATCAACCTTCAAAATCCACGGGCCGGGAAAAAGTGTCCATATCCCCTGCGGTCCAGAATGTGCTAAACAGAGCATTGGACGAAAAGGCCAAACTGTTTGATCCGCTGGTGGAACCGGAACATATTTTTATCGCTATCTTCGATCCCCGCTCGGCTCTGTCCGGGTATGTGAGGGATAAGGTTGAAATTACAAAGGAAGATATTTATCGCGCCATAGCTGAGAACAAAGCCCTGGAAGATATGGCGGGGTCTTCCGACCGGAAGGAGCAAAAAGCAACCGGCGAAGCCGGGACGAAAGCGGGAAAGGTGGCTGAAACGCTGCGTTATACTACAGATATGACCAATCAGGCGGCGGCGGGCGAATTTGATCCCATGATAGGAAGGGAAGATGAACTCCAGCAAACTATTCAGTTACTTCTCCGCCGGCGTAAGAACTCGCCCGGGCTTACGGGTGGGCGGGAGTGGGTAAATCGGCTATAGTGGAGGGGTTTGCTCAGGCGGTAGTAGATAAAAGGGTGCCCAAGTCTCTGAGGGACGTTAAGGTTTTGGAGGTTGATATGGGCGCCATTATAGCGGGCGCCAAATACAAGGGAGAGTTCGAGGAGCGCTTCAAGGCTCTGATTAGCGATGTGGTCAAGGCGGCCGGGACAATCATTTTGTTCATAGATGAAATTCATACAATATGTGGAGCAGGTTCCGGAGGTGGAATGGACGCGGCCAATCTCCTGAAGCCGGCGCTCGCTCGCGGGCAGCTGAGAATTATCGGCGCTACCACAGAAGAAGAGTATATAAGGTATCTGGAGAAGGACAAGGCGCTGGCAAGACGCTTCGAGAAAATTACAATAGACGAGCCGGGATTCGATGAAGCGACAATGATTGTAGTCGGCGTGGTGGACAAATATCAGGAACATCACGCAGTCACTTATACAGACAAAGCCCGCGTGGCCTCGGTAAAGCTGGCGCAGAGATATCTGTCTGAGAGGAACTTGCCGGATGTCGCTCTGGATATAATCGACGAAGCCGGGTCTGAATTTTCGGTCAAAAAAGAAATGGCAATAGAAAAGATAGCGGCCTTAAAAGAGCATTTTAATAACATTAAGAAGTTTATCGGGAAGGAAAGTGATGAGCTCGAGAACGCGTACAACCTTTTAATAAAGGATATGGATACACTTCAGAAATACTGGGGACATCGACTGGATAGGGAATTTGATGAAAGTCTTTCCTATGACAAGATCAAAATCGAGAACATCAAAGAGATAATATCCGGCAAGAAGGAGTTGTTCAACGAGTTGAAGAAAGTTGTGGATAACCTTGAACCCATTGTGCGTGATAGTGATGTTGGCGCCGTTATAGCGCGCCGAACGGGAATTCCGGTGTCCAGAATGATGACCGCCGAAAAAGACCGTTTGGTTAATATGGAGGAATACCTCTCCAGACAGATAATTGGGCAGGATGAGGCCGTCAAGGTGGTCTGCAACGCCATCAGGAAATCACGGGCGGGGTTGAAGTTGCCATACCGCCCTGTAGGTTCTTTCCTTTTCCTAGGTCCCACCGGAACCGGGAAAACATATCTGCCGAAACTCCTGGCCGAGTTTCTATTCGATGACAAAAACGCTATCGTAAGGATAGATATGTCGGAATTCATGGAAAAACACTCGGTGGCCAAGCTGATCGGCGCTCCGCCGGGTTATGTCGGCTATGAATCGGGAGGACTTCTGACAGAAGCTGTTCGCAAAAAGCCTTTTTCTATCGTTTTGATGGATGAGGTTGAAAAGGCGCATCCGGATGTATTCAATATCCTGCTTCAACTGATGGATGACGGCCGTTTAACGGATGGGCAGGGACGCACGGTCGATTTTTCCAACACTATAGTTGTGTTGACTTCCAACTACGCGGCAGATAAAATACTGGAGGCTGATCGTGAGGGCAAGGAGCTGGATATGGAGGAAGTAAGAAGCTTTTTGTTCGAGAAATTCAGGCCGGAGCTTCTGAATCGATTAAATGAGATAGTTATCTATCATCCATTTAGCCAGGAGCAGATCCACAAGATAGTATCCCTTGAGTTTAAACAACTTCACTCATTACTGAATGAACAGAATATAGGGGCATCCCTTTCGGATGAAGCCACCGCAAAGTTGGCCAGAGAGGGATATTCGCCGGAGTTGGGGGCCAGGCCGATTCAAAGGATTATAGAAAAAGAGATTATTAATAAACTTTCGGTGGATATTATCACCGGAAATGTCAACCCGGGGGATAATGTGAGTATCGATGTCAAGGATGATGAGTATGTTTTTTCTGTGTTGGAGAGCAATTAGCGGAAACATAACAAAAGGAGGAATCAATGGCAAAGTTTACACTTGGAGCTACCGAAAGGGAGAAGAGGGATGATTCGATTCCCGTCGAACTTCTTCCATCTAACAAACTCCTGTATGTAGCCAAACTTAACAATGACGAAGAAGCTCAGCCGGATCCGGTGCGCTGCAATAATTTGAAGGAAGTCTTCGAAAAATTCCGTCCTTCATTCGAGTGCGAATTGGAAAGTACGGAGGGCGAACCGATCAATGCCGAGTTTAAAATCAAGAAAATGAAGGATTTAACTTCCAAGGAAATGATCGAGAACAACGAGTACCTGTCGGAGGTATACTACAGCAGGGAGATGCTCGCTGATCTCGACAAACAATTGAAAAAGAACAATGCTCTTAAAAAAGTTCTTTCCGACGAGGAAAAAAAGGAAGCACTTGTTAAGGCTATGAACTACTATATAGAACTTTTGTCCGAATAGAGAAAGGGAGGTGATATAAATGGATGACAAAGAAAAAGATTTACAGCCTCAGGAAGAAAAAACAGCTGAAGCCAAGCCGGCCGCTCCGGCCGGGGAAGTGATGTCCGACGATGAGTTCGCCGAGCTTTTGGATGAGAAATTCGGCAACTTCAAAGATCTGGCCAAGTTGTTTCCTTCATTCAAGACTGTAGACGGCGATCTGGTCAGGGGGGTGGAATGGCTTGATCCCAAGAAGGATTTTCAGAGAAAGGAATTTCTCACGAAGAAAGATTTCGCCAAACAGAGAAAACTTCTTGCAGAAAGATTGAAATTGTGGCTCGAGGCATTCTCTGGATCGAATGATCCGGACGAGATGCGCAAATCCATCAATGAAACAATGACCAAGCTGGATGCCAATCTGGATAAGAACATGAAGCGGGTTCATAGAACGAGCCGTGATATCGAGGAAACATACCGTACTATCGACAAGTTTTTTGCCAACGCTCAGGGGGAACCGGATGAAAAGATAAATGCCTGGTTTGCCAACGTCAGTGCGGAAGAACTTATGGATCCGGATGACAAGGAGAAGTTCGAACAGTTGGGCAAGGCAGTCTCAGATCTGTATAGGGAATGGTCTATTAAGGAGTGTTTCTCGATAGCTGTTTTGCCGGGATGGGTGGGATCAGTGGAAAATATAGATAGCATTGCCCGTCAGATAGGAAAGCCGAACAAGTTGCATATTATGACAGACCTGCCGAATCTGGAAGAGTTCGAAGAAGTCATGGATTTGCTGGAAGACCCGGCTTATCAGAGCATAACCGGCGTGGATGATTTTAAGCAGTATGTATCTCTGTTTGCCAACTATATCATGGCCCGTGAGAGCAACCAGTACGAAGACGAAGATATGTGGGTGTCTGCAGCGGCCGCCGTTGCCGGCAAGATATATCATGGCGATGTCACTGCGGGGATGCAGCAACCATCGGCCGGTTTCAAGTTTGGAAAGATCGCCGATTCGAAGTACATTCGTTTCAAAGCTAACCAGGTGGATGCCAGCAAGATAAGTGAAAAGGGAATTAACACCATGGTCAATTTCGAGGGTTCCGTGGTGGCAATGGGCTCTTCCACTCTTTCCACCAAGAAGACCTTCAATGTATATTCAATCCGCAGAACCTACGATTACGTTTACAAGACACTGCGCAACTATTTGAACAAGCAAACTTTTTCCGTAATCGACCAAAAATTCATCGATTCCCTGAGGCGGGATATCGACGAATTTATGAAAGCTATATCGGGTGCGGATAATATCCTGGAGGATTATTCGATTGAAATCTTTGCCGACGAGGCGATGCGCAAAAACCAGGAGGTTGATATTAAAGTTGCGCTCAACCCTAAGTATCCGGCTCGAACTTTTAACATAGAGTTTGAAGCGTGGAACGACGAAGATCGCACTGGCGTAAAGGACAAGTAAAAGCAGGTTTCTTAACGGGTAGAAGAAAGGAGAAATTGAAATGGCGAGAAGACCTACACTGGAAATTGACGGTGTTGTGTATAGGAACGTATATGAGGTTTCATATACGCTTTACACTGCCAAGGATGAGACAGGGCGGCCCTCCGACAGGGCGCACGGTGGATTGATAAAGATCAAGAGGGAATCCGAAGGAAACACGGATATTGCCCGCTGGGCGATGGACTCATCGGAACCAAATTGGAAACAAGGCAAGGTGACTTTCATGACCCCGGACAACAAGACCATGAAGGACCTTGTCTGGGAAAGTGGGTTTATCACTAATTATGAGGAGCATGTTCCTCATACCAAGGAACATCCCGATGAGCAGATGTGGGAATACTTCGAGATCTCATGCAAAGCGTTGACTATAGGTGATACACAAATCGACAATCTCTGGGAATAGAAGCAATGTTTTTTTAGAAGATTTAAATTTTATAATCTGAGAAACAATTGATCTTCCGCCAGGCCTGAATTTGAGTGGAATGGAATTGGGCCTGGCGGGGGTTAGAGTGGAAGTGGAAGATGTCGGCTATCGACGAGCGGAAGCGGAGAATGGCGGTTATCGACACGCCGGCCGAATGTGTGGTTCGCGTTGATAATAAGGAAATCAAATTTAATGTCTCCGGCGTCCAACTGGATCAGTTTATTGACGATCATCATCAACTGGCCATACGAATTCAGCAGGTAGGCAGTAAGGACGCCAAGAAGGATTTTATTGATCCGAAGGCTTATGCCAAGTTTCTCGGAAGCAGTATTTCTCTGAATTTGAAATCCACAGGGGGAATAATCGATGAGAATCTCGAGCTCGAGTTTATCGGTGTGGTAACAGATGTCCAGCTGGAAAATAGCATCGGTGGACTTAATACCGTATTGATTCAGGCTGTTTCACCGACCATAGCCATGGACGGGGTTGTCAGAAACGCGCATTATTATGATATCACCGAGGGCGATATCATCTCTTCCCTGATTAGCAATTACCCTGTTACGATTGGCAATATCGAGTCGACAGAGGGAGCGCTCAAATTCGATACGCAGTACAGGGAAACAGACTATGATTATATAATGCGTCTGGCCGGCAGCGCCGGAAAGTTTGCGTATTATGACGGCAAGGAATTTAACCTGTCTTCAGCGAACTGTAATAAGTCAATCGATTTAAAGTGGCGTGAGAGTCTGGGAGTATTCAGGGTTGGGTTGGGCACGGCGCCTATGGAATTTAAATCTGAGGTGTACAACTACGAACAGAAGAAAATATATTCTCAGGATAGCAAATCGATTTCACAGCAGTCCGCGTTGTCGGAAATATCCAAGATATCTCCCGAGGCGTCCACTAAAATATACAGGAATTCCAGTTTTTCCTCCTTGTCGAAAAAAGTGGAGGATGCTCAGACGCTGGACAAGAGCCTGGAGAATGAAAGAAGACGGGCGATGGGGTCCATGATCCGCTGTGTCGGTAAGTCGATTGTACCTGCGGTTGCGGTGGGAAGTTGTGTGAATATAGGGGGTATGGGTTCCCTGGATGGTCAATATTGGGTGAAGGAAGTTCGTCATATCTTCGATGACAGCGGAAAATATCACAATATATTTAGCTGTGCTCCATTGGATATCGCATATCCGGAAAAGAAAACTGTTTTCCCTGATCTGGAGGTGGAGGAGAAGATGATTACCGCTTTGGCCAGCATCCATGCCGTCAAGGAAGTGAAGGAAAAGCGGATGAGTGGATTACAGGTAGCCAGGGTTGTGGATCTGGATGATCCGGATAAGCTGGGGCGGGTCAAGGTTAGCTACCCGTGGCTCGATTCAGAGCAGACAGCATGGGTTCGGGTGGCGGTACCACATGCGGGGAAGGATAGAGGATGGTACACTTTGCCCGAGATCGACGATGAAGTTTTAATAGGATTCGAGCATGGCGACACAGATTTTCCGGTGGCGTTGGGATTCATGTATAACCAGGAAAACGCGCCCATGCAGGAAGCTATCTCGAGTGAGAACGATGTTAAGATGTTTATGACGCGAGGTGGGAACAAGATAGTTTTCAATGATAAAGACGGGAAGGAACAGATCATTATTTCTCAAAAGGATAAAAAGAATCAGATAGTGATGGATATTGCAGGTCCCTCCATAACGATATCAACAGAAGGAGATATTTCAGTTAGCGGCAAAAACTTGAGCGTGGAAGTAGAGAAAGGTATTACTATGAAGGCAGGCTCCGATATAAAGCTGGAGGGGGCAAATATCGAGATAAAGGCCAAAGGCAACATTAAATCGGAGGCGGCCGCAAATAACGACATTAAAGGTAACGCCCAGGTTAACTTGAAAGGTGGGTTGATCAATCTTAATTAAGGATGCCGATGAAATATTTATCATTGCCATTAGTTCTCCGGAATGGGCATTTTAAGAAAACCGGCCTTCATAGTTCAATATCCAGTTCGATTGGTTTGATTTTGAGTACGCGTCCGGGGTCCGTTCCGTTCGATTCTGAATTCGGTTGCGATCTTTGGGAAAAGGAGTTCTCCGATTTTTTCAGCGCCAACCGTTCGGATGTGCAGGCAAGTGTTCGCAAATCCATTGGTAAATACGAGAAGAGATTGTTTAATGTCTCGGTTTCTCTTAAGAATGTGGAAACAGCGCCGGGGCATCCGATGGGTATCGCGGTTAAAGTTATAGGAAATTATCAGGACGGAGACGATAAAAAAAGGTTCGAGGAAATATTCAGAGTAGGATGAGATGAATACAGTGAAATCCAGAACGGCCGATGAGATTTTTCAGGACATGCACAGGGAACTACGGGTTTGGAATGACCAGGTGCCCGAGTCGCCGGAGCGCATGGATCCTATCCTGCACATTCTGCTTAGGCTTTACGCCAACCAGTTGGCTTCCATCGATAGCAAGATCGATCAGACCTGGGAGTCCGCTTCAAATGCTTTGATAAGGTCTCTGTATCCCGAAGAATTACGATGGCCTGTTCCAGCCTATACTGTAATGCGGGCCGAGCCATCCGACCCTGTGGTATATGTGGATCCACATACTCAATTCTTCTACAAAGAGGAACGGGATGAGGGCCATAACTTCTTTTTCTCCTCGCTGTGTAATGAGAAACTGTTAAAGGCGGAATTGAAAAATATATACTTTGCATTTGGCAATCGGGTTTACGATGTTTCCCCCCTTAAGCGGGACAGTTCTAAGGTCTCTTCTCCGCTCCAGTCATCTACTATTTCCGGTAAGGACGCGGTTCTTTATGTGGCCCTCGAACATCAGGGCCAGGCGGATGATTTTACTGATAGCATTTTATTCCTGCGGGGCATTGATGGGGCCCTCGAACAACTTAGGTTGGCTAAGTGGTTGCCATGTATAGACGGCCAATTTTATCAGGATGGCGGTTTCTGTCCCGGTTTGTACGGGACTCTCAATGATATATTTTCCTCCCGTAGGGGGATTATGGACTGGGGTGGCTTGAGAAGGAGCAGCGATCTTTTTAAACCGCTGGAGAATAGTTTTGTTATAATACCGAAAGATTTCGTAACCGTATGGCGGCCTGGCCTGCCGGACAGAAATTTTATAAAGACTATGGAGGAATGTGGTATCGACCTGCCGGAGGAAGCCGAAAAACTTTACTGGATAAAGATTCTACTGCCGAGCAGAGGAGACAAATCTGTGTTTCAGCAGTCGTTTGAAATGAACTTCAACTGTTTTATAGCGGTAAACAGAAAGGAAAAAACACTGTTTAAGCATACCGGCGGCAACCGGCTGGTTGAAATTGAAATTCCCGAAAGTATAAACGATATTGTAGAAATCATTTCAGTGGCAGATTCCCAGGGGAATAACTTTATTACCAGGCATAAGGCTTTGGACGGCGATGAAAAAAGATTTTACACTGTTATTGAAGAAAATTCCCGACTGCGTCTATTTTTTGATTTTTCTTCCGAGATTGAACTGCCTCCAGAATCCATTACCGTAAATTATTCCGTTACCGACGGGACGAAGGCAAATGGAATTTCCGCTGGCAAGGTTAGCGAATTGTATGAAAACCACCCGGGAATAATTTCATTACAGAATATTACTCCTGTTTCGGGTGCTATTCCCGCTAAGACGGAGGAGCAGATTGTTAGCGAAGTGTCATGCCGTCTGCGTGGACGCGATAGGGCGATGACCCTGGATCAAATTGTCAACTGGGCAAAAACATTCGATCGGAGAATCCTGAGTGCGGATTGCGAAAAAGGTGTTATGCGCACGCAGGGGGGGGTTAGAAAGTGTGTAGTGGTTAAGGTAACTGTTCATGAAAAAGACTTTTATTCCGATGATGAAATAAATCTTATCAATTTGCGGCTGGAGTCGTTTTTAAAGGCACGCACATCTATTAATAGCCAGTTCAAGGTCGAGGTTATCAAAAAGTGATGATCACAAAAGATAATAAAATGCCGGATCTTACCAGCCAAGAATTCAAATTTAATTATCTGGAGGCGCTAAATCTTCTCTCCTCTATGGGAGTTGATTTGAACAGAATATATATAAAAGGAGTGGGTATCCACCAAAACTACCTGGGAGAAATTCGTTCCCAGAAACCCGAGCCCGGCGCCACTATCAACCCCGACACTAGTATTACTCTGGAGATTGGGAGTCAGAGCGCTGTCGATTATATGCCATACCAGTTTTTCTACGGTCTCGGCGAAATCAGGGATACGGATAGATCATGGGAAGATAACTCTCGTTCATTGATGGCCCCCTTTGACGCGTCGCTAATTCGTCACAAGGCGGCCGTGAGACTCAACACATTGAAATACGAGTTTGGAATTATAGATGAACAGCATCTGGGAAGGTATTTGGAATTATTCGAGGTTGATTCCGGGGATAGCTGGTATGATGAAGATGATATTATGTTTTGGATTTCTATCCTGCCGTCACTTTATATGTGGGGGGGTAATCCGGATATTGTAATCGGTGTTTTAAACAGGTTGTTTAAATATGAATTTCGGCTGAACGAGAATGTCAAATCTACAACGGAGATTCCGGAAGCTCTTCAATACAAACTGGGGGTAAAAACGGCTCGACTGGGAAGCGAGACGGTTATCGGAAAATCATTCGAGGAATATGACTCGACGTATGAGCTGGTTGTTTGTAATATCCCCGTTAATAAGGTGCGGCATTTTTTACCGGGAGGGAAAATTCGGAAAAGAATAGAGAAAATATTGAATTACTGTATGCCCGGATATCTCGATTATCGAATAACAATAGAAGTGGATCAGGGGAAAATAGAGGCTGGGAATAATGGATACTTGGGATATTCATCGTTCATATAATAAAGGTATGCCTTGACATAAGTGAATAGTAAAGGTAAAGTTTAGTAAATTTTAGAGGTGGTGTTATGAGTGATTTTGAGTTAAATTCGGTGAACTGGCGGGATGGTATGCTCATTTCAATGAGTCATCTCAGGGATCAGGATCGATATTTCGAAGAATTATCCCGCTGGCACGCGGCTGAAACGAACGATAATTACGGGCTGGTCAAAAAGACACAGGATCAGCCTGCCATGAAATATAGCGCCACAATAAGTGGAAACCGGCTAAAGGTCGAGGTGAGTCTATGCCGGGCTATATTGCCGTGCGGAATGTTTGTGGAGTTTAATGAAACGATCAGCGGAGGGGGCGTCTTAAAAGCCGAGGTGGATGTCAAGGAAACCAACATACCGGTGTTTTTGGGAGTTATGGTGGGCGACAAAACACAGGTTGGGGATCCCGACCCTTCCGAGGAAATACCCCGCATTCCATATGAGATACCGAATTATACTCTCAGTTTAATCGAGCCGCCGAATCTTCCTGAAGTCGGGTATTTGCAGATAGCCGCCCTGGCTGTAAGTGGTTCCGAAGTCTCCCATGCCCAGGATTATTACCCGCCGTGCGTTAGTATTAACGCGGACGAACGCCTTTCCGCCAAGGCGGTCGACTACAGAAACAGATTGGAGAATCTGCTCAAGCTTTCCTCGCGTGCCTACATGGCGGCTTTTTCTTCCAAGGGGCTCGAAGGGGCTTCGACCAGATTACAAAATGAGTTCAAGGAAACAATGCATTATATAGCGTACCACATAGCCTCGACCCTCGATGATTTTGTGGTGGGGAGAAATGCCGGGCATCCGATTGGAATGATTATTCGTTTGAAGAAATTGTTTAGAGTTGTTTCTTCGTTACTTAATGTACGCCCCGGGTTAAAAGACTATCTGAACGAGAAGTTTTTTAACGGGGAGAACACCGATGCGAGAACATATTTGTCCTCGGTAGATGCCTT